>NZ_JBFHGM010000214.1:0-8777 GCF_041583095.1 Draconibacterium sp. | reverse complement strand
TTAGAAATGAGGTTCAGGTTCGCATTAAATTCAAAACCGGTGTTCAGCATCTCGCCAACATTGGCCCAGTAGCTATCGAAACCAAGCGATGTTGCCATTGGTTTTTCCATAAGCATATCCACGGTGCGACGACGGTAATATTCAAAACTAATATCAAAACGATCGAAAAGCACGGCATCAACACCAACGTTAAAGTTGTTGTTTTCTTCCCATTTTATCGACGTATTTTCTAATGATGAAAGTAGTGCTCCGTTCAGGTTGGCATTGGCCCAGTCGAGGTTATAAAGCGACTGCCAGCCATAATAAGTACCTATATTGTCGTTACCCTGTTTTCCGTAACTGGCTTTTAGTTTCAGGTTGTCGATAAAGGTCATCTCCTCCATAAAACTTTCTTCGCTGATGCGCCACGAGCCACCAACTGACCAGAAGTTACCCCAGCGGAAATCTTTGTGGAAACGCGATGAACCATCGGTACGGAAACTTGCCGAGAGGTAATATCGGTCAGCAAAGTCATAAGTAACATTGCTCAGGAACGATTCGATGGAATAATTATCCTCGAACGAGGTAAGCCCCGAAGTTGTTGAGCCCGGTGCCAGCTCCTTAATTCCTGAGTAGGGGAAGCCCGATTTTGAACCTTCCATTTCGTTAATGGTAAGTTTGTAAAACTCGTGACCCGCCAACACATTAATACTGTGTTTGCCAAAGTCTTTTTCGTAACGCAACAGTTGGTTAATGGTGTACGAAAGGCTTCGTACGTTGGTTTTATCGAGAAAACCACCAATATTGGCTGCATTACCAAAATCAGGGTTCCAGTATACGGTTTGATTGGTATTTATGTAATCGAAACCTACGTTTGTAGTAAAAGATAATCCATCGAAAGAACTGCCAAGTCCAATACCCAACAGATTTAAATGGAATCTTCCCGACAGGTTGTCGGCAGTAGTTTCGTAAGCATCTTCATATAAAGTTGCCACAGGGTTCCAGTTCGGGTTGGCACCCGACGGACGGGTTAAACCATAGTCGAACTGTTTCTCGCCTGTTTCCGAGAGTATAGGACTGCCATTTTCATCTTGCAGATAAACCGGGTAAATAGGTGCCATAAACTGCGCCGAATACCAAACGTTTGAGTTTGATGTGGTACCATCGTAACCCAGGTAATTGGTTTCTGTTTTTGAGAAGTTGACATTACCGCCGTATTTAAACCAGTTTTTCGGAGTCAGCTCTGCGCCAATTCTTCCGGAGATACGTTCGAAATCGGTGGTTTTCAGCAAACCTTCATCTTTTAGGTAGGCTACCGATGCGTAAACCTGTGAGTTGTCGGATCCGCCATTTATAAACAGCTGGTATTCCTGACGTGTTGCATTGTCGTTGGTCACTTCATCAAGCCAGTTTGATTCGTAAAGCAATTTAGCCGAAGGATTAACCCGGCCGGTTTGCGGATCGATCAATTCTGAAACGGGCATGTTGTATGGATTGTACATTTCGTTGGCACCAAAAATACCGCTGCTTCCTCTTAAGGCGTCAACGGCCATTGGGCCGGCCAAATCAGGATGAACACCATCGGTGTAGATCAACGCATTCTTATAACCCTGGAACGAAGCTTCGATAAAATCGGCTGTGCCAAGTGTTTCGTAAGGTTTAATAGCACGGTTCGAAAATCCGTAAGTGGCTTTTAGTTCCACCGACAATTCTTTCGACTGGCCTTTTTTAGTGGTAATTACCACAACTCCGTTGGCACCGCGCGATCCGTAAAGCGCACCGGCCGAAGCATCTTTCAAAATGGTCATCGACTCAATATCGCCCGGGTTTATCGAGTTCAGGTTACCATCGAAAGGCACACCATCAACTACATACAGCGGATTGTTGCTGGAGTTAATGGAGCCAAATCCGCGAATAACGATTTCCGCTCCTTCGCCGGGTTGTCCGGTTCCCGATGTGGTTTGAACACCGGCTACCTGTCCTTCCAGAGCTTTCGAAATATCGGCAACGGGTCGCTTTTGCAGCATTTCGTTGTCAACCACCTGGGCCGAGCCTGTAAACGATTCCTTTTTAGCAGTACCGTAGGCCACAACCATAACTTCGTCAACACCAATTACATCAGGTTCAAGTGTAACGTTGTAAACCATAGCATCGGTGACGGGGGCTTCCTCGCGTTTCATTCCAACAAAGGAGAAAATAAGGATTTCATCGACAGGCACGGTTAACGTATAGTTACCGTCCAGATCGGTAGTGGTTCCGGTAGTAGTTCCTTTTACGGCAACCGAAACACCGGGAATGGGTAGTCCATCTTCGGATGAAGTAACCGTTCCCCTAATTTGCTTTGTTTGGGCGAATAGTATTCCCACTCCACAAAACAAAGCCAGAACTAATAGAAGTAGTTTTTTCATATGATTCAAATTGTAAATGTTAAACTATCATGTGGAACGTGCATTTCTCTCCTTACTTTTGGGTAAGAATTTCCGTATTCGTTTCACCGATAAAACTTATATTCATACTCAAGCGTTATTACCCTTCGCTTTTGTAATTTCCAAAAGAAAACTCCCGTCGGGGAAACGGGAGTTTATTATCTGCCAGCCGGCCAGATAATTGCACTTTTTACATTTTAAATGCTGTTTAATTCTGTTTCTATGTAAAAAAAATGGAGTGCCGCTGTTAACGTTTCTAATTCCCCGAATCCCCTGTTTAATGATGTTTACGTGCCGGTTTGAGCTGTTTAGCGTTTGCCGGATTTTTAGCTTTTTGATCAAACTTACAGAATGCTGCGATACGCCGTAATTTTTATCAACCAACGGTAAGCACAAAGCGATAAATGGAAATAAACGGTAGATATGAGAACAAAAGCCGAGAAGGATGTTGTTGGCTGACATAAAAGGGGTATTGGCAGACGAAAGAATGTTGGTAAACGTAAAACGGGTGTGTTTCGTGGTCAATTTTAAATGGATAAGCCAAATTAAGGATTCATATAGATTTGCCGAACCTGCGAAATGTATGCTGATAATATTTTTTGATGTATCATAAAATCCATTATTTTTAAATCCATAATGAATTATAGTGCAAAATAAGCGTTTGTCGTAAACGCACACTTCGATAATCCTGTATATTGAAGGTGTTGAACTTCAGGGGTACATATCCGATAATGATTGAAAAATGAAGATTAGAAAAGTCCAAAAATCAGATAATAAACAATTAGCCGATTTAATAAGAGCAGCTTTTATTGAGTACGATGCTCCGCGGCAAGGAACTGTCTTTTCCGATCCAACTACCGATAACTTGTATGAGCTGTTTCAGAATGAGAAATCGGTTCTCTGGGTAGCAGAGAAGGATGGCGATGTTTTAGGATGTTGCGGCATTTACCCTACCGTTGGTTTGCCCAAAGGCTGCGCTGAATTGGTAAAGTTTTACCTGTTGGAAAAAGCCCGGGGAAAAGGTTTGGGCACGGTATTAATGGAGCAAAGTATCGAGTCGGCAAAAGAGTTGGGTTATTCCGAAATTTATATTGAAACCTTACCCGAGTTCGATAATGCTGTGGGAATGTATGAACGGGCAGGATTTGAACAACTGGAAAAACCTTTGGGTGATTCGGGGCATACGGGCTGCGATATTTGGATGATTAAAAAACTTTGAAGCATAAAAAAGGCGGGATAAAATCCCGCCCGGTTAATACTTTAAGCCGCGATGCCGGCAAATGCTTCTGCCAGTACATCGGGGTACATCTCTTTAAAATTTTCATAACACCAGTTGCGTAAGTTCTGCAACTGATCGGGCTCTACCCAGTTAATGCATTTGGATAACTCTTTACTGAACAATTCTTTGCTAAAACTAACTTTGGGTAGAATTACTTTTGCGTATTCTAACATGGCTTCTTCTTTTATTGTTCGTTACTAAAAATAACATCCAAAATTGAATTAAAGTATGCTGTAAAATATCCTTTAACACTAATTAACGAGTCTTTTTCAGCGATCATATTCTATTGCGCTGAGCATGTGTTATTTATATCTGTTTTACCTAAATCATGTTTCAGAACATTTATTTTTGTTAAACTTTTAGCAGTCAAACATTAGTCGGTCGTTAACATGTTTTTTACAAATTGGGCAACCGAATCGGCAGTTTTTACTTCCTCGCTGAATGAACTTACAAAGGCACTTCCGATAATGGCTCCGCTGGCATATTTACAGGCATTTGTAAAGGTGGCATTATCCGAAATTCCAAACCCGATGAGGCGCGGATTTTTGAGGTTCATTGCCTGAATGCGCTCAAAATAGTCCGCATGGAAATCTTCCACTTTTTTGCCGGCACCAGTTGTTGACGACGATGAAACCATGTATATGAATCCTTTGCTGGCATCATCTATTTGTCGAATGCGTGCTTCCGACGTTTGTGGCGTAATCAGCAAAATATTGTGCAGGTTGTTCTGCTCAAATATAGTTTTGTAGTTTGCTTCAAACTCATCCAACGGGAGGTCGGGCAGGATCGTTCCGTCAATACCAATTTCGTTACATTTCTGGCAAAACTTTTCTACACCGTATTGATAAACCGGATTTAAGTACCCCATCAAAACCAACGGTATAGAAACCGATTCGCGAATGGTTTTTAATTGCTCGAATAGCACTTTAATCGACATGCCGTTTTTTAAGGCAATTTCGCTGGTGCGCTGAATCGTTGGTCCGTCAGCGGTAGGATCGGAAAATGGCATACCAATTTCGATGAGGTCGACGCCATTTTTTTCCAGCTGCTGAATAATTTCAACCGTATCATTCAGGTTGGGGAATCCGGCAGTAAAATATACCGAGAGTATGTAAGCTTTTTTTCTTTCGAAAAGTTGATTGATTCTGTTGTTCATGATAATAGTTTTAATAGAACGCAGATTACGCTGATTTTGCAGATTTTCGTTGATAACTATCTGTGGAAATCAAATAAATATGTGTTGTCAGTGTTCGTTTTTTTAATATCCAAAATAATCCAGGTAAGTTTCCATATCCTTGTTTCCGCTACCCGAAAGGTTAATCACATTCACATCATCAGGATTCATTTTTATTTTATCCAACGCCGCAAGTGCGTGAGCTGATTCCAGTGCCGGAATAATGCCTTCTTTTTGTGTTAGCAGCAACACGGCCTGTAAAACTTCCTCATCGGTAGCAGCCAGAAACTTTGCTCGACCTGTTTTAAAAAGGTGCGCATGCAAGGGCCCTATTCCGGGGTAATCCAGCCCTGCTGAAATGGAATATGGTTCTGTAATTTGTCCGTCTTCATTTTGCATCAACACGGTTCTGCTTGAGTGTAACACTCCGGGCGTTCCAACCGTTAAAGTTGCTGCAGTTTCGTTGGTGTCAACTCCTTTGCCGGCGGCTTCCACTCCGATCAGTTCTACCTGCTCGTCATCCAGGAAATGATAAAAAGCACCTGCGGCATTACTTCCTCCGCCCACACACGCCAAAATACGTGTCGGGAATTCCGATCCGGTTTGTTCCAGCAATTGCTTTTTCATCTCGGCACTGATTACCGATTGGAAACGTGCAACCATATCCGGGTAGGGGTGCGGTCCAACCACCGAGCCGATAATGTAATGCGTATCTTCCGGATTGTTGATCCAGTCGCGCATAGCTTCGTTGGTGGCGTCTTTTAGTGTTTTGTTTCCGCTATGCACCGGAATTACTTCGGCTCCGAGCATCTTCATCTTCTTTACGTTTGGTGCCTGGCGCGAAACATCCAAAGCTCCCATGTACACGATACACTTTATTCCTTTCAAAGCACAAACCGTTGCAGTTGCCACACCGTGCTGGCCGGCACCGGTTTCGGCAATAATGCGCGTTTTTCCAAGTTGTTGTGCCAACAGAATTTGTCCGATGGTATTATTCAGTTTATGTGATCCGGTGTGGTTCAGATCTTCCCGTTTAAGGTAGATTTTGCTGCCGTAATGCTCCGAAAGCCGGCTGGCATAATACAGCGGCGACGGACGCCCCACATAATCTTTTAAGAGCTGATCAAATTCTTTTTTGAACGAATCTGATTCTATAATTTCAAGGTAACGGCGCTTGAGTTCATCAACATTGGTGAACATCATTTCGGGTATCCATGCCCCGCCAAATTCGCCGTAATATCCTTTTTCGTCTACTTGATATTTCATCTGATAAAATTTGTCGATTTTAATTCCCCCCTGTCGTCCGTCAGCTGACGGACTCCTGTCCCCCTGGGGGGACAATCGAATCCCGGGTTGTCGGGATGAGAAGGGGGGATCATATTCTGATTTCTTCAATAAAATGTTTTAGTTTGTCAATGTTTTTTAATCCGGGCTCGTCTTCAAAACCACTGTTCAGGTCTACTCCGGCCAACATCGGATGGTTAAGTTCTTTAATCTCGGCCACGTCATCCGGGCCAATTCCTCCACTCAGAAAGAATGGTGTATTCCCGGTGTAATTTTCCAGGATCTGCCAGTTGAATTTTTTACCCGAACCACCGTGTTGTTTGGTTTTGGTGTCGAATAAAAAATAATCCACATTGTCCTCGAAAGCAGCTGTTGATTCAAATTTAAATTCTTCATCCATAGGGAAGGCTTTTAAAACATGCAATCCCTGGTTTTTTAATATTCCACAGGTTTTTGGATTCTCCTTGCCATGCAATTGAATGTATTCGAAACCAAAGTTTTTGGCTAATCCCATAATTTCAAAAGCATTCTCGTTTACAAAAACACCTACTTTAGGTTTGTTAGATTGAAAGAGTCCGGCATCGGGTGTGTCACCCACAAATCGTTTCGACGGGCCGTAAAAAATATACCCCAGCAAGTCGACTCCAAGCGCTTCTACCTGTTCCCGATTTTGGGTGAATTTCATCCCGCAAACTTTTATTTTTAGATTTTTTGTCATCTCTTCATTTGTTATGTTTCACCCCTTTAATACCCTCAAGGTTTGTGATTATTAATCTCTAAGCTCCCCAATTAACTTTTTACAAGCTGCACCTGGATCATCCGTTTTCATAAAAGTCTCACCAATCAGGAACCCTTTAAATCCATGTTCTTTCAGGTAGTTGATCTCGGCAGCTCCTGCCAAACCACTTTCCGATATTTTTACAAATTTGGCCGGAATAAGTTGCGAAAGCTCCACCGAAGTTTCAACGCTCACTTCAAAGGTTTTCAGGTTGCGGTTGTTTACGCCCACAACATCAACATAGTTGTTAACGATCTCCAACTCTTCAGCATTGTGGATTTCCATTAAAACATCCAGCCCCAGTTCTTTGGCTTTTTTTGCCAGTTCCAGCGCCTTTTCTTTCGAAAGACATGCAGCAATTAAAAGAATTACATCCGCACCAAAAGCTTTGGCTTCCACAATCTGATAGGTGTCGATCATAAAATCTTTTCGCAAAATCGGAATATCAGGATTGGCTTCACGTGCTTTCGCCAGGTTGGCCAATGTACCGCCAAAATATTCAAAATCCGTAAGGACAGAAAGACACGAAGCGCCCGCAGCGTTGTAGGCTTTGGTAACTTCTTCCACTTTTGCTGAAAAATTGATCTCACCTTTTGATGGCGATTTTTGCTTGAATTCTGCAATAATTCCGGAAGCACCATCTTTTAGCAGGTTTTCTTTTAGCGAATTACATTTTCTGGTAAAAGCCGGGTATTTTTCCAGTTGCTCAATGCTAACCACCTTTTTCCGGGCAGCTACTTCCTGTTTTTTTGTTGCTACTATTTTATCAAGAATATTCATTGTCTTTTATTTATTCTGCTTTAAAAGGATTTGTTCGTAACTGCTTCCAACTTTTTCAACGCGTTTCCGCTTAGTAAAGATTCGCGTGCCATTTCAACACATTCGATCAATGTTTTATCCGGGAAAACAACGTGCAAACCAACGGCTGCGTTGGCAAGAACCACATTGGTTTGTTCCTTGGTCCCTTTTCCTTTTAATATATCGATAAATATTTTTGCGGCATCTTCTACCGATTCGCCACCATAAAGCTTTTCAGGTGCAAGCTGCTGCATCCCGAATTCTGATGCCGACACCAGTTTATCTTCCGATTTTGTAGCAAAGTGCGTGTCGGCAGTCAGCGAAATTTCATCGTAACCATCAACACTGTTCACAATGGCAAAGTTAACATTCAGTGTTTTATACACGTTCTTATAATACTCGAAATTTAAACTGTTATTCACTCCAAGTAGCTGATATTTTGGTTCCGACGGGTTGATCATCGGCCCAAGAATATTAAAGAAAGTTGGCACTTTCAAAGCCCTGCGTACCGGCGCAATGTGTTTCATGGCGGGGTGGAAGAGCGGAGCATGTAAAAAGCAAAATCCTCCTTTTTCCAGATCGCTTTTTAGTTTGTCGGTTTCGTTACTGAATTCGTAGCCCAGAAATTCCAAAACGTTTGATGAGCCGCTGGTTGAAGTGGCGGCATAATTGCCATGTTTGGTGACATTCACACCAGCACCTGCAACAACAAAACACGAGAGTGTAGAGATGTTGAAGGTGTTTTTGCCGTCGCCGCCGGTGCCCACAATATCGATTGCATTATAGTCTGAGAGATCAACTTTTTTGCTGAGTTCCGCCATGGCATCGCGAAAACCTCCAAGTTCTTCCGACTGCAAAGGACGCATTTTAAAAACGGTGAGAAATGCGGCAAATTCAGCTTCAGAATAAAGGCCTTTCCCAACGCCGGTTAAGGCAGCTTTTGCTTCTTCGCGAGTGAGGGTGTTTCCTTCAAATAGGTATTGTAATGTTTCTTTCATATCTAAGTAATTAGTATTGAGATTTGAGTAGTGAGTATTGACTCAATTAGTTATGCGAGAT
>NZ_JBFHGM010000213.1:0-8814 GCF_041583095.1 Draconibacterium sp. | reverse complement strand
CCCGGCGGCACAGTACCACGTAAATACCAACACCAAAGAAATAAAACAGAACTTCAAGGAAGAGGAGAAGAATTTTCAGGATGTAGTGATTGCCGGCCGTTTGATGAGCCGCAGAATTATGGGAAAAGCTGCGTTTGCTGAGATCCAGGACCACGAAGGACGTATTCAGATTTACGTTAACCGCGACGAAATTTGTACCGGCGACGATAAAGTGATGTACAACGAGGTGTTTAAGAAATTGCTCGACATTGGCGATATCATTGGCGTAAAAGGACATGCTTTTATCACGCAAATGGGCGAATTAACCATTCATGTTACTGAATTTACAGTGCTGAATAAATCGTTGCGCCCCTTGCCGATTGTAAAAGAAAAAGACGGCAAAACCTTTGATGCTTTTACCGATCCGGAACAGCGTTACCGCCAGCGTTACATCGATTTGATTGTTAACCCTGAAGTGAAAGAAACGTTCAAAAAACGGACAATTATATACAACACCATGCGCCAGATGTTTAATGAGTATGGTTATCACGAGGTGGAAACACCGATTTTGCAGCCGATTCCGGGAGGAGCTGCTGCGCGTCCGTTTATTACGCACCACAATGCGCTGAACATGCCATTGTATATGCGTATTGCCAACGAACTTTACCTAAAACGACTGATTGTTGGTGGTTTTGAAGGCGTTTACGAATTTGCCAAAGATTTCCGTAACGAAGGAATGGACCGCACCCACAACCCGGAGTTTACCGTGATGGAAATTTATGTGGCCTACAAAGACTACAAATGGATGATGAGCTTTACCGAAGAAATTTGTGAGCGTGTGGCCATGGCATTACACGGAACCACAAAAGTTCAGTTGGGCGACAACATTATCGATTATAAAGCACCTTACCCACGTGTTACCATGGCCGAGGCTATTTTGGAGCACACCGGTTACGATATCAACGGTAAGTCGGAAGATGAGCTGCGCGATATCTGCAAAAAGCTCGATATTGAAATCGACGAAACCATGGGTAAAGGAAAACTGATTGACGAAATATTTGGCGAAAAATGTGAGGGCAACTACATTCAGCCAACCTTTATTACCGATTACCCGAAAGAAATGTCGCCGCTTACAAAAATGCACCGCGACAATCCGGAGCTTACCGAGCGTTTTGAGTTGATGGTAAACGGTAAAGAGCTGGCAAATGCCTACTCGGAGCTGAACGACCCAATCGATCAGCGCGAACGTTTTGAAGACCAGCTGAAACTTTCGGAAAAAGGTGACGACGAAGCCATGTTTATCGACCAGGATTTCCTGCGTGCACTGGAATACGGTATGCCTCCTACATCGGGAATGGGAATTGGAATGGACCGTTTGACTATGTTTATGACCAACAGCCCGTCGATTCAGGATGTGTTGTTTTTCCCGCAAATGAAACCGGAGAAAAAAGCAGTGGAACTGACCGAGGACGAAAAAGCAGTTTTTGAACTGTTGAAAGCGGAATCGCCAATAGAACTGAATGCGCTAAAAGAAAAAGCCGGGCTTAGCAACAAAAAATGGGACAAAGCCATTAAAGGCCTCACCAAAAAGAAGGTAGCTAAAGTTGAAAATACCGATGCCGGTTTGTTGGTAACTGCGCTGTAGGGTGCCAAGGAAAAAGGAAAAAGTAGAAAGTTGAGTCCGTTAAAACGGACGAAATCCCGATCGAAGCATCGGGCGTAAAAATATAGGAGCCTCTTCGTCTTTTCGGAGGGGCTTTTTTTTGTTTGAGAAAGTCCCAATATTCAATTCCCAATATCCAAATTTTGAAGATTGGGAGTTGGGAATTCTACATTGAATATTTTTGGGATTCGTGGTTCTGGGGGTCACTCAATTCGCATCAAGACGAATATAATTACTGCAATATAGAAACCAGAAAAAAGCCTTTCTGTAAACAAACAGAAAGGCTTTTTTAGCTACAGGCAATGCACGGTTTATTAACTTCGAACCAATTTCCCCAACGCTTCTAACAGTTGCGGTTTATCTTCCATGGCAATTTTCGCCACGGCGTAAAATTCACTCATCCAGTCGTCCATTCTTTCAAATGCTGCGTCTTTGGCTCTTGTTGCCTCCTGCGATTCGCCTTTTTCCCTAAGGTATTCACCACGGGCAGCCTCCAAATCGGTAATCAGGCTCATTGCGTTAGTTATGTCTTCGGCTGTAATCTTAAGCCGTAGCAATTTTGCCTGAATTTGAGGATCTCTACCCGCCACATTATAAAATCGTCTCATCGTTTCCAACCATTTTACGTATGCTTTTGGCAACCTGCCTGCAATGCCAAGTTGCTCCAATAGTAGTGGTTCGTTTCGGAAAATAACCTTTGCCTTTTTTCGGTGCAAGCGATAAATGGCGTCGAGTTGTTCTTTTAAAGTTTTAAAAGTTGCATAGGCTTCCGAAGTTTCATCGTCTTCTGTTTTGTTTAAGTCGAAAACCTGGCGGGTTGCGGCCAAAAGTGTTTTACCTTCGGCAATTACTGTTGTATCGTAACCAAATTCGGCCATGCCTGCAGCCATCTCAGGTTGAATTTCGACATTTGTTAACGATACGCGATACTGCTCGAGGGCTTCTGCCTCGGTAAGTGCTTTAGTTGTCATTTCAATTAATTTTAAGGTTTACATTTATATTTATCTACTCTTTTTGAGTGATTGCCTGTTGCTTAACCAACCTTTCATGCTCCTATTCATTTCCCATTCGTTTTTCCCCGTTGCCGGTGCATTTTTACCCGTCGCCCGTGCATTTTTACCCGTTGACCATGCGTTTCTAACCGTTGCCCACGCGTTTTTACCTGTTGCCCATGCACTCCTTAGCGTTGCCCATGCACTTCCTTAGGTTGCCCGCGTGTTTTTTTTGCTTTCCCGGGGTTTTCTCTAAAATTTTGTATGCTTATTTTGCCTGGGCGATGCTTATTTTTGATTCGTTTTTGTTAAATACTGTCGTCAATTTATGGAATAGGAATCACTTATCCAAATATTTTTATGCACTTGTGCTCAGTATAACCCCCGACAGCCAAGAAAAACAACCATAATTAAGAACACGCCGGCCTGATGGTTAAGCTTCGATAGTTTTGAATAAAGAGTATTCTGTATTAAGAGAAGACATGTGTTTTTACAAGAAGTTTGTTGATTGTTTGAGTTTAAAGTATTGCTTTTCGGGAGAAGTACAAAAAAGGGCAACATTAAATGTTGCCCCCTTAATACGTTCTCAAAATTTCATTACAACGAGTCCCAACCGTCTTCCATGTCTTCAACAGTCATATCTGTTCCCCAGGGATAGAAACGGAGTTGTAAGAGTTTCAAACCATCGTTTTCATATTTCCAGTATTCTCCTTCCAGTAGATCATCGAAGATCGGAATACGAACGTGGAATGTTAACGTTTCATCCAATCCATCAATTACTCCATCACCATTTGTATCTTCGTAGGCTACAAGTATCTCATAAACAACCGAAAGCAACTCAGCAGTAACATTCTGGTAAGTTTGTTTGCCTTTTAATCTTTCAAATTCAATAGGATTAGGAATAAATTCGCCCCACGCAATATAAAGAGCCTCTCCATACACATCAACAAGATTTTCCCAAAGTCTGACTGTCTTTTTGTCTTCAGCAGCAGCAATAAATTCCGCCAGGTCCGAAAGAGTGGCCATTGTGGTAATAGTGGCTCCGGTCAGTGGTTTACCCAGCTGACGGGCATAAACCGAATATTCAGTTTCAGTATCATACCCCCATGGAAGCTCGGTAACATAAGGCTCAAATCCCGGGTGAGGAAGCTGGAATAAAGCACCATCTTCATCTGTTCCGTTTTTGTCCAACACGGCAAAGGTTTCTCCTTCAGGAGCTTCTTGCAAATGAATTTCGCTTGTGCCATACAAATCAACAAAAATCACCCCTCCGGCAGCAATATCATTCATTGTTTTATCGGCCACCCCAATAATGTTGAGATTAAAGTGTTCGCCAACGAGTTTCATTCCGTCATCTGCAACGGATTTCAATGCTACATCGCCTTCCAACTCGACGACAGGATCAGTTTTTTCACATGCTGCAAATAGTGCAACAATTAAGGTCAGTAAAAAAAGTTTTTTCATAATTTAAATTTTTGTGTTAATAAATGAAGTTATAGATTCCCCATGGGGGATATTGAATCATTCAATAATATCCTCCTGATTGTAATTTACATGGTATATTTCGCCTACATCCAGGCAAAATTACACAACCAGAAAAGTGTATAGTAATTCTACTTTTTGGAACTAAGCTTCTACTTAAAAAAGTATGACTACATTTTATGAAATTTACGGTTTAACGAAATCAGAAGTTTGGTTTCTCATATTTATGATAACACAGTTATCGCACAACTCTATTGAGTTAGTCCCCTATTTTTTATCGATAATACCCAAAATGGCCAAGTCTGCATCCAAAAGCATTGCTTCTAGGATCAACAATTTACGTCCTTTGAAACTAAAAAACAAATTTTTCAACTACTTATCAACAGTCCGACACCCTGCCCCTTTTTTACTAATTCATATTTTATGTTTATTCCAGAAAACACTAAAATTTCAAAACAAACGCCAATTCCGTTTTTTAACAAATCTCCCTACAAATATGTTAGCTAATTATGTTTATTTCTTTTTGTTCAACCAATAATATCAACTGGCACATTTTCATGCGATTAACAAGCAATACCACCACTTAATCTTAATTATTTTTGTATTTGTACTCATATCACGGCACACATATCACCCAGATAAACAAGTACAAACACGCATACAACACCCCGACTTTTTAAATTCGCACCAAGGCCTTTAAACAGGTAGCCTAACTTGTGGAACTCAATACCTTGGCCTCCGTATACAAAACCATTCTAATGAATTAATCTTAAATCACAGGTCATGAAAAAAATCGTAGGTATAGCAGCGGCTTTTCTGCTGTTTGGCTTATTTGCCGGCGCACAAACCATCGAAAAAGGAAGTCTTATCAGTATCCACACCATCGAACTTACCGCACACCAAAACATTCCGGTTGACCGGATAATCAATTTTCTTGAAAACGAACTCTATCCGGCTTTTGCAAAGGAACTGGGTTGCGACATTAAACTGATGAAGGGATTAAACCGGGAAACCGAGAACAAAATTGGCGTGGTCTATTACTATTCGTCAAAACAACATTTTAACCGGTTTTGGAACGACAACGGCGACCCCACCGAAGAGGGGAATAAAGCATTAAGCCATGTGGAACATTTAAGGGTGGAATTCAGAGAATTGGGCGAATCAAAAATTTTAGCCATCCAGGACTGGAGCGTTAATTAAACAAACAGATGTAACCCTTGGTTTTGTATGCTTTACACCATATTCAATTCTTTTGAAAGCCGTTCATTTTCGCGTAATTTTATTCGGATAAAATCTTTTTAACGGATTAAATGTTATTTAGATATGGAATACCGGGATTTAAATAAGGACTTTCATTTGAAATTAAGTGCCGAGTTTAAGCGCATCGATCAGCTTTTTGAGCAATTTCATCGCCATTTTATTCGCGAGCAGTTGCTTATAGCCAACGAATATTCGGACTTAAACCTGCCAAAAGATGAATTAAACAAGGCGCTAAAACAATATGCCGCCCACTTGTTTAATTGTGCCGACTCGGTAGCCGACAAGGATGAAAACTACAACGAAATACGATTGGCGCTGGAATTGGAATCTATCTCACGTGCAACGGATAAATATCCTTTGCGTTTCCGGGAATCGGAATTTGCCCAACGAACACATCAAAAAGCCAAAGAGTTGTTGATTCATTTTTTCCCGGAACTCATGGAGCTCTCGGCCAACGGATTTCGCCTTCTTGAGAAGTTTAGTCTGTTCTATAACCTCGATTTCATTTCGGTACTGGAAGAAAATAAAACAGCCATTGATTAGTAGAACTTCTTTCTCCGATGATTAATATGCGCTGCTTTTCATGCCTCGTATTGTTTTTGGGCATATTCATTATCGGCAAAAATATTTTATATTGTAACAGGCAGGCCTCTTTAGCTCAGTTGGTAGAGCAGCTCATTCGTAATGAGCAGGTCGCGGGTTCAAGTCCCGTGAGAGGCTCTTTTCTCACTATCTTTTACCGGTCGCGGGCCCTGACGTTTCAGTCAGGATGCTGATCAAGGCATCAGCATTCAAGTCCCGTGAGAGGCTCTTTTCTCTCCATAACTTAGTAATTTAGAACAAAGAATTAGTCCAATACGATAAGTAAACTTTTCAAGTTTTGGAGTAAGACAATAAAAAAACCGAAGTCATTTGCCTTCGGTTTCCCAATTTTCCAATTTATTATGTCGTTCTATTTTCTTTTGCCGTGATAGTCGTAAAGAACTTCCTCAAACTCGGCATTTACTGCATCATCCGGGTTATATTCCGGTGAATCTTTAATGGCTTCTTTTGTCATATCAACACGGGCTTCACGATCCGAGAAGCTAATCTTATCGATCACTTCAATCGGAAGAATTACTTTTTTACTCCAGGGGAATAAATTATTCGTGTCGACCACAAAGTACAGAATTTGCCAGTCGGTGTCGTCAATAATCAAATCGGAAATATGTCCGAATTTGTCATCGGTGGCGTTAATTCCATAACCTTTAATCTCGTTAAAACTGCGCAAACTAGTATCAATGTCTTCTTCCTTAATTACCTTACGTGGTGCTCTGAATGCTACGCCCGGGTAAAAAACAACTTCGTTTCCGGCAAATGCGGCTGAATCGACCATCCAATACGGATATTTGATTCCGTAATAATCGGCCAGTTTTCGCTCGTAAATTCGCGATACCGGCATGTCGAAACTTAAGTTTGGCGACCGTTTAATATTGTCGACACTCAAGTTAATTTTGAACGTCTTTTCTTCCCAATCGGGCTCTCCAAGGAAATTATAGGGCACCAATACCCTGTTCGCCTTAAAGAAATTTCCCAGGTCAACTTCCACATACCGTATTATCCAACTCTTTTCGTCGAATAAAAAATCATTTACTTTTCCTTCATCTCCATCCTTTGCCCTAACGGAGTATCCTATCAATTCTCTTAAACTACGTTTCATAATACCAGATTTTATATTTTGTTGTGCACTATTGCACGCTATTTCCCTGAACAGTTCTTATCCCTTACGATTTATAGCTATCGCTTTGCTTTTAATACTAATTCCAAAGATGTTCCACAATACGCCACACAATAAATCAACACATCTTACAAAGCCTGAAATACTGACACTTACGCCAACGGTATAGGTTTATAAAACAAGAATAAATATGAATTTACTGTGGAAAAATGTCACAACAAGTGTGGAGAATTGTTACTGATCGATAAGAATAGTAACGGAAAAACGAAAGCACCCGGCAACTTACATGATGCAATAATTACAAGCGGTTTTAAGAAAGATGTTTTTGAAAAGGGGGCAGAAATCCATATAACAGATTTTCACAAATCCGTTTCATAGCCAAGGATAGCATTTCAACGAGTGACGATTAAACAGAAATTAATGATTTTGTTTCACATCAAGGTAACTTCTGTACATCATTATAGAGATCGCCATCAGAAATAAAATACCATAAATAATTACTGCCATAACTTTTTGTTTTAAAGTATAGATGTGGTTACGGCCTAATACAGCAGTTGTTTCGCTCTAAATGTGATAGTTATCAAAAGCCGATTGTTAATATGTAGCAAAATATTAGTGATTAAGAAGCTTAAAAACAGTGTGGTGAAATAAGTACAGACTTCCCCTCTTATGGCATTTACTCCATTCAATCAGTGGTATTTCCCGGGTGCAGCCCCATACCAAAATACTTTTAGCTATGTTTTACATCCCGATAGCATAAAATCAATACTGCAACGATTATAGCTATCACGACGCTTCCATAAAGAAAAATTGCCATAATAACTGGTTTTTAAACTATTAACTATTTCAACTGCTCTACAAGGCAACACGGTTTGCCCTGCAAACAAATCCTCTTCCAACACTACTTTCATAATATTTCGTTTATGTCAAGTCAATTAGTTATACGCAAAAAACATGCAAAAAGATTACCTTTTCGTCTTTTTTAGAATATTAATATAAGGACGTAAAAAAAATTATTTAATACATGTTAGGGAATTTCAACCGGACAAACGTTTGTTGAACCTGGTTAATATGAAGTGCTGTAATTTAATTTGTTTTATTTATCTCGTGGCGGACGCAGCAAGCATAAACAGTTGTTAAAACAGTTTATTAAACGATCGGAGCAACTGTCACTCCGAAAGGCTTGCATTCCGGTTTATAAAATACGATAGCTATCCGCGAGATTAATTACGTATTGAATAACAAGCTTTCCTCAACATAAAAACTTGAGCCTTTTTCAGAATCTATTTCTGATAAGGCTCATTTTTTTTAGTCGTCTTAAAGTAGGTTAAATGACGTTAAAGATAAATGCTAAATCTCTTGGCAGAGGTTATTAATATGCGACAATTCTATTCTACTGCTACCTATAGCCTTTTTTAGCACATTTTACATATGTACCGGGCTCTAAAACGTATTACCCTTTTTTTGTAGCTAACAACCGTGTTTCGCCGTTTTATTTTAGGATCCCCACATTTATCCTCGGGACTTCACTTTATTCCATAAAAAAACCTGGCTCCTCTAAAGGAACCAGGTTCTAATTTAAATTGGCAGCGACCTACTCTCCCACTTTACGCAGTACCATCGGCGCTGACGGGCTTAACTTCTCTGTTCGGAATGGGAAGAGGTGGTGCCCCGTCGCTATAGCCACCTAAAATCTTTCGTTCGTCAGTCCTGACATTTAT
>NZ_JBFHGM010000212.1:0-8862 GCF_041583095.1 Draconibacterium sp. | reverse complement strand
GTAAGGTATGCTTCACCCGACGGAGAATCAAACCACGATATCCTGATAAATAGCCATCAGTACAGAGAATTTAAGTTTCCTCAGTCTGAAACCTTTCGCGAAATTGACTTTGGCATTGTAGAATTAAAAGCCGGAGATAACCTGGTGCGAATACTCCGCAGTAACTGGAACCCATCGGAAGGTTATTTTGCGCTCGATAACATTAAATTAGAACAGGTATTTGAAAATAAGGAATTAACGAAATAACACAAGAATTGAAAAACAAAATAAATAGAAATGAAAATTACGATTTTAATAGTTCTTTTAGCCTGGGTTACGTATTCGTGTGAGGTTAAAGAAATTAACAAAGAAGAACCCCAACGTCCCAACATCATTTTTATGATGGCAGACGATCATGCCTACCAGGCAATCAGTGCTTACGACGATAAGCTAACACAAACCCCAAATATCGACCGGATTGCCAATGAGGGGATGATTTTTACCAACGCCTGTGTTACCAACTCCATTTGTGCGCCATCACGTGCAGTAATTTTAACTGGGAAACACACGCACATTAATGGAAAAACTGACAATTATTTCCCCTTTGATACAACGCAGGTTACTTTTCCTCAGTTGTTGCAGGATGCCGGTTACCAGACTGCCATGTTTGGCAAATTGCATTTTGGCAATAGCCCGAAAGGATTCGACCAGTTTAAAATTTTGCCCGGTCAGGGGGCCTATTATAACCCCGATTTTATCACAAAAAATGAAGGTACCGTTCGTGTTGAAGGGTATACTACAGATATTATAACCGACATGACCATTGATTGGTTAGACAAAGAACGCGACAAGGAAAAGCCGTTTATGTTGTTTTACTTGCACAAAGCACCGCATCGCGAGTGGTTGCCGGCTGAGCGTCATTACAAAGAATTCACCAAGAAGACTTTCCCTGAGCCGGAAACTTTATTCGATAATTATGAGGGGAGGGGAACAGCTGCTAAAACTGCCGAGATGAATCTGCTGGATCATATGAATTGGGCCGGCGACTCGAAAATCACTCCCGAATTAATGGATGAGCTGGGAATACCCGAGACCTGTGACTGGGACAAATCGGCTTTTGCCCGCGAGGTAGGTCGTCAAAACCCAGAACAGCGTGCCAAATGGGATGCCGTTTACGGACCAATAAACGAAGAATTCAAAAAGAACTATAAAAATATGTCCAGGAGGGAATTGATGAAGTGGCGCTACCAGCGTTACATGCAGGATTACCTGGGAACTATTGCTGCAGTGGACGAAGGTGTTGGAACCGTTTTGGATTACCTTGATGAAAAAGGCCTGGCCGAAAATACAATTGTAGTTTATACTTCCGATCAGGGATTTTATTTGGGTGAGCACGGTTGGTTCGATAAACGTTTTATTTACGACCAATCGTTTAAAACGCCTTTGCTGGTGCGTTGGCCGAACGTAATTACACCCAATACCACCAACACACAAATGGTACAAAACCTCGATTTTGCTCAAACCTTTTTGGAAGCTGCCGGTGTTGAGGCTCCGGCAGATATGCAGGGCGAAAGCCTGGTGCCGCTGTTTAAAGGTGAAACCGAAAATTTCCGAGATGCAGCTTATTACCACTACTACGAATACCCATCGGTGCACATGGTAAAACGCCATTACGGTATTGTTACCGAAGACTACAAACTGGTGCATTTTTATTACGATGTAGACGAGTGGGAATTGTACGACCGCAAAAAAGATGTCAACGAAATGACCAATGTGTACAACGATCCGGCCTACAAAGAAGTTGTGGAGGAGTTAACCATTAAGTTGAATGATTTACGCATAAAATATCAGGATACACCGGCATTGGACAGTACCTATTTGCACGACTTTTTAAATCGTGATACGCCAAGCCATTAATAAAAAAACAGACCGATAAATACAATATTAATGACGTGCGGAGTAGTTGTGAATTTCTTTGTAAATCGAAAATCAATTTGAAACGAATGAATAAAAATACCATACAATACAAATTAATTATTTTTTTATTGTTCTTTTCATATGTGCTTTACGCGCAGGAAAGTACAATGGCAAGCCCTGATAATCATCCGCGCATATACGGTAATAAAAACGCTCAGCAAAATCTTGTCAAAAATGCCGAACAGCTTGAATGGAAAAAAGCCATCGTTCAACAGAAAAAAGAAAACATTGACAAATATGTTGAATTATGCAGCAATGAACCCGACTGGCTGCTTTCGCGCCTGCAAATGAACTGGCTTACAAAACACGACAAAGTGTTTCTGAAAGGTGGCAATTTCTCGCATTCCGAGGGCGAAGCTCCTGTTCCAACCGTTCGTTTTTCAGGAACCCGAGACTGGGCTTCCAATTACCGCTTTCCATCCTTGGAGGATTTGGAGCCTTATTTTGATGATGAGCGCGGAATGTATGTGAAAAGTAAAGAAACCGGAGAAATGGAATGGGTGCATCCGTCGAAAGTGGGGCACGGAATTGAAGGTATAAACCGAAAAATTATGGCTTTGGCTGAAGATGCCGCTTTTTTATACTGGCTAACAGGCGATAAAAAATATGCCGAATTTGCAGCTCCGGTTTACGATACTTACATACAAGGCATGTTTTACCGCGAGGCTCCGGTAGACCTAAATAACTCGAACCAGCAACGCATTTCAGGACTGGCAACTTTTGAAGTTATTCACGAGCAAATTGTGGTTTCGCTTACCCTGATTTACGATTTTATGTTTGATTACCTTAAAGCCAATGGGCACGATATGGCCATGTCTGCAGCCGTTTTTCAGAAGTGGGGCGACCAGATTATTAAAAACGGAGTGCCCGATAACAACTGGAACTTCTTTCAGGCGCGTTTTCTAACTTACATTGCTTTAGCACTTGATGATAATAACTATTACGAAAACGGTAAAGGCCAGCAATATTACCTCGACCATACTTTTACTACCTCTACAGATCGTCAGATTGCATTAAAAGAAGCCGTTGGTAATTACGATTACAAAACAGCTATGTGGCCCGAGTGTGCTTCGTATTCCATGCACGTAACCGAAACCTTACTGAAAATCCTCACCTTGCTTGATAATGCTACCAATGCGGATGAGTTTAAGAATTTCCCGGTAGTGGAAAAAGCAACCCTGTCTTCGTTTCAATACCTTTTCCCCGATGGTGATATTGTTGCATTTGGAGATTCTCGTCACCAGTCTCTTCCGTCAGAAAGTTTTGAATACCTGATTGCCAACTACAGGAAATACAACAAATACGACAAGGAAAAAAAGATTACAGCCTTGTATAAAAGCCTCTCGGAAGATGAGCTGAAGCATAGAGGAAGAGGTTTATTCGAATTGTTTTTCTACGTTGACAATTTGGTGGAAACAGAGGAAAAAACAAAAGAAGAGCTAATCACCAGTTTAACTTCGCCAACATTTTACGCCCCCAATGTTAGTTGGTTTATGCAACGAATGGGAAGTGGCGACAATGCCACGGTAGTTTCAACTTTTGGCGCCATGGGTAACCATGCACATGCCAACGGTGTGGCTATTGAAATGTATGCCGATAACCAGGTAATTGCGCCCGATATGAGCAAAGGGCCAAGCTATTGGCACGAAGACCACCGTAATTATTACTCACGCTATCCGGCTCACAACACCGTAGTTGTCGATGGTATTTCCGACAGCGAAGCCATGCGTGTTCGTCATCCGTTTACCATGGAATTTCATTTCCCTGAATCGGGAGATAAAGACAATATTTTTAAGCAGGTAACTTTTTCTGATGTGTCGTTTGTTGAGCCGGCAACTTTGGCTAAGCAGAACCGTCTTACAGCTTTAATCAATGGTAAATCAGGAAAACCTTATGTGCTCGATATTTTCCGTTCGGAAAGACCCGGAGCTGAAAACCAAAAGCACGAATATTTCTATCACAACCTTGGGCAGTCGCTTAAGCTGTTCGATGAAAATACAGCACCTCTTTCTTTAAACGTTTCAAACCACCTGAATACCGAAGGCAACATAAAAGCATACAACTATTTTACCGATGAAACATCTGTTGCAAGTTCAGAAAATCTGAGTGCGCAATTTAAACTCGAAAGCGCAAAAAATCCAATAAAGAATATGAAACTTTGGATTAAAGGCGACCAGAACAGAACCTATTTTTCGGTAAATGGGCCACAATCGCATGCCTTAAACAAAGCTACTGTTTCTGCCGAAATACGCGAAGCAAAAGTACCTGCTTTGGTTATTCGAAAGGATGGAGAAGCATGGATTAAGCCTTTTGTGGTGGTTTATAATCCTTACGTTGATGGAGGAGAAAAAGTAGTTGCCAAGGTAGCTTATCCTGAAATTGCAGAAAATAATGCTGCACAGTTTATAAATGTTACCCATAGCGATGGAATTACAGTTGATTCTATTGTTGCCACTACTTCTGAAAACGATGTGGTGAACCTGGATGGGTTTTATCAGAAAGGTTTATTAAGTATTAAACGTGTGTCTGAAGACGATAAACCCGACTTTATTTTTACTTCCGGAATTACGCGTTATGCAGCTGCCGGATGGGAAATTTGCACGTTTGGAGAGCCGGTAACCACTTCAATCGAAAGTTGCGATAAAGGTTTTCAAATTCA
The DNA here is from genome assembly GCF_041583095.1 of Draconibacterium sp. Lineage (NCBI taxonomy): Bacteria > Pseudomonadati > Bacteroidota > Bacteroidia > Marinilabiliales > Prolixibacteraceae > Draconibacterium > Draconibacterium sp. The sequence goes on along the minus strand of NZ_JBFHGM010000212.1, from coordinate 4,247 downwards.
AAATGATAAACCGGTGTTAATTGGGATGCCTAAAAATTTGAATCCCGATTACGTTGAAATTTACGAAAACGGAAAACTTGTGGAAAAACGCAAAGGGAATTTGAACCGCAATAATCCAAACCGAATTGATTTCAAATTTGAAAAACCATTTGAAAAGGCAGTTATTGTGCTGAAAAAATAGATAAAATAAGATATTACCATGAAGCAGAGACTATTACCTATCGCCTTGCTGTTATCGGTTTTGATAATTGGCTCGGGGATGAAAAAGAAAGAGGATTCGATTTACAAACAGGGCTGGATTGACTTTAATAAAAACGGGGTGAAAGATATTTTTGAAGACCCTGAACAAAAAGTGGAAGACCGGGTAAATAACCTGATTTCTTTAATGAATGTGGAAGAAAAAACCTGTCAGCTAACTACACTTTATGGTTTTTCGAGGGTGTTGGAAGACGAGTTGCCCAACGAAAAATGGAAAAACCGCGTTTGGAAAGATGGTATTGGTAATATCGACGAACACCTGAACACCATTCAGGGAAGGCCTTCTACACATACCGAACATGCTTACCCTTTTAGCAACCACGCCGAGGCCATTAACATTATGCAAAAGTGGTTTATTGAAGAAACCCGCATGGGAATTCCGGTAGATTTTACCAACGAAGGAGTGCATGGTTTGTGTCATAAAAAAGCGACTCCGCTACCCGCACCAATTGGTATCGGTTCAACCTGGAATAAAGATTTGGTTCGAGAGGCCGGAGAGATGGTGGGGCGCGAAGCCAAAGCCTTGGGCTACACCAATATTTATGCGCCAATTTTAGATGTAGCTACCGACCAACGTTGGGGCCGCGTATTGGAATGTTATGGCGAAGAACCCTTTCATATTGCTGAAATGGGCAAACAAATGGTGGAAGGAATTCAGTCGCAGGGCGTGGCATCAACCATAAAACACTTTGCGGTTTACAGTGTGCCCAAAGGCGCCCGCGATGGCGATGCCCGTACCGACCCACACGTTGCTCCGCGCGAAATGCACCAGCTTTACCTGTATCCTTTCCGCAGGGTAATTCAGGAAGCCAAACCAATGGGGGTAATGAGTAGCTACAACGATTACGATGGTGTTCCTGTTTCATCGAGTTATTATTTCTTAACTGAGTTGTTACGTCAACAATATGGATTTACCGGTTATGTGGTTTCCGATAGCGAGGCCGTTGAATATGTTTCGGACAAGCACCGCGTAGCTCCCGACTATAAAGATGCCGTTCGTCAGGTAATTGAGGCCGGATTAAATGTGCGTACCACTTTCCGCACGCCTGAATCATTTATCGAGCCTTTACGCGAATTAATCGCCGAAGGAAAACTGTCGATGAAAACGGTTGATGCCCGAGTTGCCGATGTTCTACGTGTAAAATTTGAATTGGGCTTGTTTGATAACCCGTATGTTGAAGATACAGAAGCCGCCAACTCTTTGGTACACACGGATGCAGATGCTGCTTTCTCGAAAAAAATTAACCAGCAATCGTTAGTACTGTTAAAAAACGAAAATAAATTATTGCCTCTTGATATTGAAAAAGTGGATAAGATTCTGGTAACAGGGCCATTGGCCGACGAAACCAGCTTTACCTACAGCCGTTATGGTCCTGCCGAAAATCCATCGACATCGGTATTTGCAGGAATAAAAAAATATGCAGGCAACAAGGCTCAGGTTGACTATGTGCAAGGTTGCGATATTATCGACCCCAATTGGCCGGGAAGTGAAATTATGTATACGCCACTTTCGGAAGAAGAGCAGACCGGAATTGCTACTGCCGTTGAAAAAGCCAAACAATCGGATATTATTATTGCAGTTGTAGGCGAAGATGAAAAACGCGTGGGTGAATCCTTATCGCGAACTGGTCTTGGTTTACCCGGTCGCCAATCGGAATTGGTACGTGCTCTATACGAAACTGGCAAACCCGTAGTGCTGGTATTAATTAACGGACAACCACTTACCATTAACTGGGAAGACAAATATCTTCCTGCAATTTTAGAAGCCTGGTTCCCGGGAACTGAATGTGGAAATGTAATTGCCGAAACACTGTTTGGCGATTCTAACCCAGGCGGAAAACTTTCCATTACTTTTCCAAAGACGGTTGGGCAGATTCCGTTGAGTTTCCCATTTAAACCAGGTTCACATGCCGGACAACCGGGTGTTGGCCCCAACGGTTATGGAAATACGCGTGTGGTTGGACCATTGTATCCTTTTGGTTATGGCTTAAGCTATACAACTTTCGAGTATAGCAACTTGCAGTTAAGTACCAACGCGCTTCAATCGCAGGCCGATGTTGAGGTAAGTTTCGACGTGAAAAATACAGGCGAAGTTGCCGGCGATGAAATCGTTCAGCTCTATTTAAAAGACGTAGTGAGCACGGTTACAACCTACGAATCGATATTACGTGGTTTCGAACGTGTTTCGCTGAAACCGGGAGAAACAAAAACAGTTACGTTTACGCTAAGCCCCGACGATTTAAAAATCCTGGATATTAATATGAACTGGACGGTTGAACCGGGCACATTTCAGGTTATGGTAGGCGCCTCGTCGGTTGATATTAGGTTAAAAGATGAATTTGTAATTCTGAATTAGACAAGAAAAAGTACAAACCAATTTAGAGAAACATGTGCAAAAAAGTACAAATAGTAACTATTCTTCTGCTTACATTATTGTTCGGATTTCAGGGCTTAGCTCAAGATTGGGCAAATCTTAAAAAATATGCCGAAGCAAATGCCAGCCTTGAAAAACCTTCAAAAGGAGAAAAGCGCGTGGTATTTATGGGAAATTCGATAACTGAGAAATGGAGTAAATACAGTACCGATTTTTTTAGTGAGAATCCATACGTTAATCGTGGAATTAGTGGGCAAGTTAGTTCTCAAATGTTATTGCGCTTTCGCCCTGATGTTATCGCGCTTCAACCTGCTGTTGTAGTTATTTCGGCAGGAACAAACGATATTGCTCAAAATCAGGGTCCGATTAGTTTAGAAGGCATTGCCGGAAATATTTTTTCAATGGTAGAATTGGCAGAGGCTAATGGAATAGAGGTCGTTATAGCCGCAGTTTTGCCTGCAAATTCATATTCCTGGCGTCCGGAAATTAAGCCTGCCGATTCAATAATAGCTCTGAATAAAATGATTAAAAGCTATGCCTTGAAAAATAATATTGTTTACGTTGATTATTATGAGCCAATGGTGAATGAAAGAAAAGGCTTAAAAAAAGAATATGGCAGAGACTCTGTTCATCCGGGACCAGAAGGTTATAAAGTTATGGAAGCATTGGTGCGAGAGGCAATTGCCAAAGCATTGATTGAAAAATAGTTTAATGAAGATACAAATGAAAACGATTATTTATTTACTGCTACTTACAATTTTGTTTGCCGCAACCGGCAACGGGCCTAAAGCCTGGAAGTTTGATAAAACATGGAACATGGTAATTCCTTTAAAAACTAGTTTCTAAAGAGTTATAAGCGAATATATTACAATTGTTAACTAAATATTTAGATATGAACTTTAACCAAAAACTTATTCTTTTTTTGTTTCTGTTGTTGTCGTCGGCCTATTACGCAGAAGCACAAAAAATGCCGGCAGACCTGGTGAATCCATTTATCGACACCCATAATTCACGCTGGTTTTACTTTAATTCGGCCTCTCGTCCGTTTGGCATGGTAAACCTTAGTCCCGACACTGATTCTGATAAAACATGGAGTTCAGGGTATTTATACGATAGCAAAACCATTCGTTGTTTTAGCCATATACATGCCTGGCAGTTGGCAGGTATTGCTGTAATGCCAACAACAGGCGAGTTTAAAGGGCATTTAGGAATGAATGCATACCAATCAGCTTTTACTCACGATACCGAAGTGGCGAAACCCGGTTACCATAAAGTGGTGCTCGATGATTACGAAATAACAGCAGAGCTTACTTCTTCAACACGCGTTGGGTTTCACAGGTATACCTTCCCCGAAAAGAAAAATAAAACCATCATTTTTGATATTGGAGCAAAGCTTGCCCATGGACCTACGGTCTACTCGAAAGTGTGGAAAGTTAGCGATACTGAAATAGCAGGAGTTCAGGTACTAAGCAAAACAGGTCGTCGACCCAAAGATACTCCTGTTTATTTTGTAGCACGCCTAAATAAGCCTTTCAGTTCGATAAAAGCCTGGAAAGATAAAAAGCTTTTGGCCAATGCGCCCGATACCATCCAGGGAGTAAATGCTGGTGCCGCT
>NZ_JBFHGM010000211.1:0-8866 GCF_041583095.1 Draconibacterium sp. | reverse complement strand
GAGGCAGCGGTCGCATACAAGCTCCAACCATCCTTCAAGTGCAAAACTTAGTTTCAGAAATGCACTTCGTTTTTCATGTTCAACTTTTACGCTAACTTCCCCGTTGTCAACCAGACTCTCCTCAAAATGTACAAAGAACTTATCGTTCACCTCAAATTGGTAATCGTGCAGGCCTTCTTTAAGGCCTTTAAACTCAATATTATATTTGCTCTTCCAGCTCACGATTCCAAAAAAGTGGATGCAAAAGTATAAATTTTTTATTAACAGTTAAAGAAAACTTTGAAATATTTCAAAATTCTTTCCAAATCAAAACAGTTAAACCTGAGCCATTTGCATTAGTGCGAAGTTCGGCGATCGAACACAACAGGATTGCTCGTTATTGTTTTGATTTTATTTGTACAGAATAATTCGGAATGTGGTTCCTTTTCCCATTTCTGATGATTTGATGAAAATTTTGCCTTTGTGGTATATTTCAACAATTCGTTTTGCCAGGGAAAGGCCTAAACCCCAGCCGCGTTTTTTGGTTGAAAAGCCGGGATGGAAAATCGATTTCTGATGATTTTTAGAAATACCGCATCCGGTATCGGTGAGGTCAATATTTACCTGCTTTTCTTTTTCTTTTACATCGATAGAAATGGTGCCGTTATTGCTCATCGCATCGATGGCATTTTTGCATAAATTCTCAATTACCCACGAGAACAGAGCCGCATTTAATGGTGTTTCAATGTAGGCGTTGGTGTCGTAATTCAGCTCAAACTTCACCTTATCCGACGAACGTCGTTTCAGGTACGAAACGGCCGAATTCAATACTTCGATGAGGTTAACGCGCAGCAATTCCGGTTTTGATCCGATTTTTGAAAAACGTTCGGTAATTCGTTCCAGCCGCGAAGTATCCTGCTCCAGTTCTTTAATCAGATTGGGATCAACATCTTTCAACTTTAGCAGTTCAATCCATGCCATTAACGACGATATAGGAGTGCCCAGCTGGTGCGCTGTTTCTTTCGACATGCCCACCCACACCTGGTTTTGCTCGGCACGGTTGGTAGCCACAAACGCAAAATAGGCAACCAGAATAAATATCATTATAACCGCCAGTTGTATAACGGGGTACAACTGCAGGTTTCGCAGAATTGTTGATTCGCGGTAGTACAACATTAGTTTATAATCGTCGCCTAAATCGATTGGGATTGGCGCTGCATAATCCTGCATTTTTTTTAGTTCGCGTTGCAGCACTTCTTCTTTTCGGTCTTCGCGGTAGGCAATATTTCGGTCGGTGTTAAAAGTCCCGTCAGGATTTAATATCAGGATGGGAATAGTTGTGTTTTTCTCGCTAACCGTACCCAGAAACTGGAGATAACGCGTTTGGAGCTGAGCCATTTCGGGCGTGGTGATTTCGATGGTAGCATTATTGATTCCCTTTATCGCATCGGCCCAGATTTCAACCTTGTTGCGTTCTTCGTTGCCCATTTTTTTGGTTAGCCAGTTGGTGTATAGCATTGATGCTACTCCGATAAGAACAGCAAAGATGAGCAGTAAAATTTTTCCCCGTCGTCGTTTAAGATAAATGTCCAATGCAAATGGTTTTTAAGTACATTCTTCAGAACGACTTAAAGATAAAAATATTATACTGATAAACGGATTGCCGAAATAAAGGGGTAATCTAAATTTTGAATATTATTGTGACCAGCTATTTAAACGATTTTTGTTTTACCAACTAATTGTTTTGCAGTGATAACAATACCTTGAGTATCGATACCGCATTCCCTGTAAAGTTCCTCGGGAGTTCCGTGTTCGATAAACTGATCAGGAATTCCAAGTATTTTTATTTTATTGGTGAAACCGTTTTCGGCCATAAATTCAAGAATCGCACTTCCAAATCCGCCCTGAATACTACCGTCTTCGATGGTTACGATCTGCTCGAAATTCTCCATGATTTCTGTAAGCATTTCAGTATCGAGCGGTTTTACGAAACGCATATCATAGTGGGCAGCCGAAATATCGTTGCTGGCCAGTAATTTTACTGCCCGTTGTGCAAAGATTCCGGTTTTTCCTATCGACAATAAAGCAATGTCGCTGCCATCGTTTAATTTCCGGCCTTTTCCAATTTCAATTTTTTCGAATTCCTTTTGCCAGTCGGCAATTATTCCACAACCACGTGGGTAGCGTATTGAAAATGGCTGGTTAATTTCTTCCAGTTGCGCGGTATACATGAGGTTGCGCAACTCAATCTCGTCCATTGGTGCCGATACAATCATATTCGGGACCGAACGCATATAAGCAATATCAAAAACGCCATGGTGTGTAGGCCCGTCTTCACCTACCAGACCTCCGCGGTCAAGACAGAAAATTACGGGTAATTTCTGAATGGCCACATCGTGTATCACCTGGTCGTAGGCACGCTGCATAAATGTAGAGTAGATATTACAAAACGGAACCATACCTTGCGCTGCAAGTCCTGCCGAAAAAGTAACGGCGTGTTGCTCGGCAATTCCCACATCAAAAGCACGACCCGGCATCTGTTCTATCATTTTATTCATAGAGCAACCGGTAGGCATGGCAGGAGTTATCCCCACAATTTTCTCGTTTTTCTCTGCCAGCTCAACCAGAGTGTCTCCAAATACATTTTGGAATTTTGGTGCTTGATCAATTTTGCAATCGCACTTGTAAATTTCTCCGGTTTCCTTATCGAAAATACCCGGCGCGTGCCATTTGGTTTGATGAATTTCGGCCTGTTTAAAACCTTTACCTTTTTGGGTGATTACATGCAAGAGTTTTGGCCCCGGAATATCTTTCAGGTCGTTTAATGCATTGGTTAAATACCGCACATCGTGTCCGTCAATCGGGCCGAAATACCTGAAGTTGAACGCTTCGAAAAGATTGTTCTCTTTCAGGATCATGTTTTTCAGTGCATGCTGGTTTTTCTGGATAAACTTACGTGCCTTCTTTCCAAAACCATCCAGTTTTCCCAGTCCTTCCCAAACATCGTGTTTCATCCGGTTGTAGGTGTCGGACTTCGAAATGTTGAGCAGGTATTTATTCAGTCCACCAACACTTGGGTCGATGGCCATATTGTTGTCGTTAAGAATAACCAGGATATCGGCATTTTCGCCTCCTGCGTTATTTAATGCTTCAAAAGCCATTCCTCCGGTCATGGCGCCATCGCCAATAACAGCAACCACCTTACGCTCTTGTTCTCCTTTAATTCTGGAAGCAATGGCCATTCCTAATGCGGCAGAAATAGATGTTGACGAGTGTCCGACACCAAAAGCATCGTATTCGCTTTCGCTACGTTTTGGGAATCCGCTAAGTCCTTTGTATTTCCGGTTGGTATCGAATTGATCTCTTCGTCCGGTAAGTATTTTGTGTCCGTAAGCCTGATGGCCCACATCCCACACCAACTGATCGTAAGGCGTATTGTATACGTAATGCAGGGCAACAGTGAGCTCAACAACTCCCAGACTGGCTCCGAAGTGCCCCGGATTGGTTGAAACCACATCGATAATATAATCGCGCAACTCCTGACAAACGTCTTCGAGCTGGTCAACCGGTATTTTTTTTAGATCGTCGGGATTGTTTATTGATTCAAGCAGCTTCCCCTTCGCGTCTTCCATTTTTCCAAAAATTACTGAAACAATAACAACTGTTCTGCTACAGTTTGTTCACTGCAAAAGAAATAAAATTACTTGTAAAAAAGTATGAGATCACTGATGTTATATAAATGAATTGATTTGAGCCAGCCCTTCGAGCGTTAGCATGGGCTCGCAGAATTTAATATTTTTTGTTAACGGAGCGATTATTGCACTTAGCCCTCCGGTAGCTACAACGTTAAGCGATTCGCCCAGTTCTTTTTCGGTACGTTCAATCATCGAATCTACCAATCCGGTGTAGCCGAAAATAATTCCCGACTGAATGGCATGAATGGTGTTTTCGCCCAAAACCGATGGCGGAGGCGCAATATGAATTTGCGGTAATTGTGCAGTTTTTCCGGCAAGAGCGCCAACGGCGGTGCGTAAACCGGGCGCAATGGCAACACCTAAAATTTCCGAATCTTTACCAATGGTTGTGAACGTTAAAGCAGTACCAAAATCAATAACCATAGTATTGTTGCCATATTTTTGGTAGGCAGCCGTGGCATTGGCAACCAGGTCGGCTCCAATTTCGTATGGATTGAGAACTTTAATGGGTAAACGATTATAGATCTCGGGGTTAAGGTGGTTGATAACCGCATTGTCGAATAAACCCGATAACATTTCGCGAAAAGGATGAACAAGCGAAGGCACCACACTGCATAAAATAATCCGTGATATTTCGGTGCGGCAGATCTTTCCGGCGGTTAACAGCGACCGGAAAATAACCTCATATTCGTCGGCCGTTTTCAGTTGATCGGTTTGAATGCGCCAGTGGTTTACCCATTCTTCATTTTTATATATTCCAAAAACAATGTTTGTGTTTCCTATGTCGATTGCCAGTAACATATATTTGTGTATTAAATTTTCAAAAGTACCTTTTTCTGCTGTCAGTTGCGAATTGTAACGGGTTTTTTGCGCATATTAGCTCTGTTGTTTTCTAAATAAATTAATGTTATTTTTAGTGCAGCGCTAACACTATTTCTAAAATTATGCAAGAGACAAAAAATCCTTTAATTTTTCTGATCGAAGACAGTACCGTTTACAAAGATCTTATTGTCGGTTATTTGCAATCGAACAAGTTTTCGAATCTGAAAGTTTTTAAAAACGGAGATGAATGTCTCAAACAAATACATTTAAAGCCGGATATTATAATTTTAGATTATTCAACCGAAGGTACAAGTGGTTTGGAATTTATGCTTCAGGTAGAGCGCGAATACAGCCATATTGATTTTATCTTTCTGAGTGCGCAAAGTAAAGTGGATACAGCCGTTAAAATTATGAAGTTGGGTGCGGCCGACTACATCATTAAAAACGATCAGGCGCCCCAAAAACTGGTTGAATCGATAGAGCGACTTAAAGACTCGACAAAACAGGAGAAAAAAAGGTTCAGTTTCAAACTGGGAGTGCTTGTTTTCTTTATTGCATTGTTCCTTATTATAATGATCATCACCTTTGTATCGGTCTTTTTCGATGTGGGCTTGTGATGCGTAATGGTTTTGAAATTTACCTGCTCCTCAATTACTCAATTACTCATTCACGTTAATGCGAAATTGCTCTATTGTAAAATTGCTAAACTGAAAACTGCGACTGAATTAAACACAAAGACTCAAAGACACTAAGAAATGAACCACATTAGGTACATAGGACACAATAGATTTGTTTACTACTGCTAAATTGTTCTATTGATAAACTGCTAAACTGTTTACTGCGACTGCCAACTGAAAACTTTCCTCCCACTTCTGAAATCTAATATCGTTAATCTTCATTCGAAATTCATTATTCAATTGTTCCTCATTCCCTCAATAACTCATTCGCGATCTACTGCTAAATTGTTCTATTGATAAATTGCTAAACTGTTTACTGCGACTGCCAACTGAAAACTTTCCTCATTTTTTTTATGTGTTATGTCAGCTCTACGGGATTGAGGTGATGAACATATTTCGAAAAATGTTACCTTACGCGCTTCATCTAAATTTATCGAAAAATGGCAGTTCTTTCAGTATTAAAAGGATACAGTAAAAGTTTCTGGACTTCAAACACTATTGAATTATTTGAGCGTTGGGCGTGGTATGGTTTTTACCTGGCTTTTCCGCTGTTTTTGGTAGGTTCGACCGATACCGGAGCACTTGGTTTTTCGAATGCCGAAAAGGGAGCAATTATGGGAACCAGTTCAGCATTGTTGTACTTTTTACCTGTGATTACCGGAGCCATTGCCGACAAAGTAGGATATAAACGAATTTTATTGCTGGCCTTTAGCATTTATATCACCGGGTTTTTAATGATTAGCAGCTTTAACTCTTATTGGCCCGTTTATTTTGCTTTTATGTGGACCTGTATTGGTGGCGCGTTTTTTAAACCAATTATTTCGGCTATGATCGCAAAAACTACCAATGAAAAAACTGCCTCAATTGGTTTTGGTATTTTTTATATGATGATAAATATTGGTGGATTTATCGGTCCTTTTATCGCCGGAGCGTTGTTAAAATTAAGTTGGTCGTGGGTATTTTACATGTCGGTAGCTGCCATTGGAGTGAATGTATTGCTCACACTTTTTATGTTTCGCGAACCCGGAGTTGAAAAGGATGGTAAATCATTGTTACAAAATATTGCGCAAGCGATTAAAAATATCTGGATCACGCTTCAGAACTGGAAATATGTGCTTTTCCTGGTGATCATGATCTTATTCTGGACTGCTTTTAACCAGTTGTATTATTCGTTTCCAATATTTGTTGACCAGTGGATTGATACCACTTCGGTTTATAACGGATTACATGCGGTATGGCCATGGCTGGCCGAAACAATTGGAGATAACGGAACAATCAGTGCCGTATCGATGACCAGTATGGACTCCTTCTTTATCATTGTCTTTCAGCTAATGGTTTCAGCTTTTGTTATGCGCTTCCGCCCCCTGGCTGCCATGATGGGGGGGATTCTTGTGCTTGCCGGTGGTCTTGGGTTGATGTTCTCAACACAAAGTGGCTGGTTAATTCTGTTGGGTGTTTTAATCTTTGCACTTGGCGAAATGGGAAGCTCTCCAAAGTTTACCGAATATGTGGGTAAAATTGCTCCGGCCGATCAAAAAGCTTTATATATGGGAACGTCGTTTTTGCCAATAGCCGCTGCCCACAAACTGGCGGGTTGGCTTTCCGGCGACTTTTACGAGGGTATCGCCGATAAGTATTTCCTGTTGCAAAAGGAAGTAGTTAATCGTGGAATACAGTTTCCGGCAGAATATTCGGCAGATTTTACTAAAAACGACTTTTTCGCCCAGGCAGCCGACAAAATGAATATGACACAAGTGGAACTGACCAATTATTTGTGGCAGAGTTATCATCCTTCAAATATTTGGATGGCATTTTCGGGTATTGCAGTTTCGGCAGTTATTTTCTTGTGGTTGTATGATCGATTTGTAATGGGAGGGAAGTAAGAAGTTTTCAGTAATCAGTCGAAGTTTTCAGTTTCTGTTGAAAATTGAATATTGAGAATTCAATATTGGATATTTTGATGCTGGATGCCGGATATTTGATTCTCGATACTCGTAGCCTGAAAATTGATTATTCTACTTTGAAAATTTTTATTTAGTCGAACTTATATCCAATAACCAATTTTCAATTTAGAATATTCAGCTTGTTTTTCATGGGAATTGAATATTGAGAATTCTACATTGCGGATTCCTTTACAATATAGCGCCAGGGCTTGCTAATCCAGGGTTCGCCGGCATAGTCGATTCCAACACGCGGAGCGCTTATGAATTGGGGATTTTCTCCCGTGTCTTCAACCCATATTCTTTCTGATGAGCCAAGGTTTTCACCATAAAAACTTTGGTCGAGCTGCAGTGCGCGGCCCACTCTGCCTGGTCCGTTTATTCCTTCAATTCCACGTATTAAAACTGCAGAAGAGTCTCCCGCCTCGCCTGTGACAAAGTTTAGCATCCAGTACATTCCGTAAATCAGGTAAACATATACCAGGCCTCCTTTTTCGAACATTACTTTGGTGCGGGGAGTTAAGCCTTTGTTGGCATGGCAGGCTTTGTCTTCACCTCCGCGATAGGCTTCGGTTTCGGTAATTACGAACTTTTGTATGGTGCCATCCTCAAATCGTCGTACCAATAATTTTCCGAGTAACTCGGGGGCTACCTGGGTTACATCGCGCAGGAAGAAAGAATTTGGTATTCGACTGGAATCTGTTCTCATATTTTATCGCTAACTGACCGGGAATATGCGAAATAAAAATCTAATGATTTATTGTGGCACTAAAATTATACTTTTATAGTTTATTAAAAAACAAGATAAGCGGAATGCAAACCATCCACATGACCGATATTTACGGGCAATACCTAACCATGAAGGCGGAGATTGACAATGCCATTCAGGAGGTGATTAAATCTACCCGGTTTATTAAAAGTGGGAAGGTGCTTGATTTTGAAGCGAAGTTGGCCGAATATCTGAATACCAATGTAATTACGTGTGGAAATGGTACCGATGCACTTCGGCTGGCCTTTATGGCCCTGGATCTAAAACCGGGAGACGAGGTAATTACTACTGCTTTTTCGTTTGTGTCAACCGTTGAAGTTTTGGAGTTAATGGGGCTTAAGCCTGTTTTTGTTGATGTTTGTCCGGATACATTCAATCTGGAGGCAGCGCAAGTTGAGAAGGCCATTACGCCAAAAACAAAAGCAATTTTACCGGTACATCTTTTCGGGCAATGTGCCAATATGGAAGCAGTAGTAAACATTGCAAAAAACCATGATTTATATATCGTAGAAGATGCTTGTCAGGCATTTGGGACGGATTATCTGTTCTCTGACGGTACGAAAAAGAAAGCCGGAACAATCGGGCATATCGGCTGTAATTCATTCTTCCCGTCAAAAAATCTGGGTGCATTTGGCGATGGTGGTGCTGTTTATACTAGCGATGTAAAATTTGCCGACGCAATTCGTTCTATTGCCAATCACGGAATGAAAGCAAAATATGAATACGAGCGTATTGGAATAAATTCAAGGCTCGATAGTATACAGGCAGCGATTCTTGAGGTGAAACTAAAGTACATCGATAAACATATAGACGCCAGACAAATGGCTGCCCGGTTTTATGATGAGTATTTGAATAATTTGAACGGACTGAAAATTCCTGCGCGAACAGAATATAGCACGCATACTTTTCATCAATATACCATTCAATCCGAGCGGCGCGACGAGTTAAAAACCTGTCTGGAAAGCCATGGGATTCCTTCGATGG
>NZ_JBFHGM010000210.1:0-8893 GCF_041583095.1 Draconibacterium sp. | reverse complement strand
CAAATACAAATACCAACATTCGCTATTCCCAGAAGTACAGGGGGCTTACTTTTGAAAAATAAAAACACCTGATTTGAATATCAAGAAGTTAGAGATATGAATTTAAACTAGATCCGGTTTCCCGGACAACAATGATATAAAATAAAAAAATTATGCTTAGTTTTAAGCAGTACCAATCAATGTAAAAAAGGACGCACAAAAACCAAATAATTAACGCGCATGTGTTTAACACCAAACAATATCAGTATGCCTTTTGGAGACTTATATTTTTCTATTAACTAAATTATAAACTAATGAAAATTAAAACCTTAATTGTAGTTTTAGTAACAATTGTACTATCAGCTTGCAGTCCAAAAATCACAACAAATCTGACTAACAAACAACCTGCACTTCGGGCAGAAGACAAAATTGCTTTGCTTGATGTACATCATAATTTGCCTGAAGGGACAACAAAAATTGGAGACCTCAGATTTCAGGATTCGGGCTTCTCAACCGATTGCAGTTTTAATAGTTTGATGAACAGAGCGCGGATACAAGCCCGCGAAAATGGCGCGAATATTGTTAAAGTCGTCGAAAAAAAGGCACCTGACTTATTGAGCAGTTGTTACCGACTTAAGATTGAACTTTACAAGTACGATGGAGACGTATCAAGAATACCACAATATCAATTAACCTTAGATTAGTTTAAAAATTAAATCAATGAAAAAATCAATTTTAGCATTATCAATTGTAGCTGCATTGTTATTCTCGTCTTGTGCTACAATTATTTCAGGATCTCGTCAAAATGTTACAATTGCCTCCACTCCAAGCGCGGCAGATGTATACATAAACGGAATTGACATGGGAAAAACGCCGGTTACCAAAAATCTTAAAAGGAATCAGGAATACACCGTTTTAATTGAGCTGGAAGGGTATCTGCCTTATGAAACCTTACTAACCAAAGAATTTAATGCCTGGTACCTCGGAAATATTCTGATTGGTGGATTAATCGGGCTAATTATTGATCCGATTACAGGTGCGATATATAAGTTAAGTCCTCAGGATTTGCATGCCCGACTCGATGGCGAGACCGTATTGCAAAATGATGGAAAAGATATGTACATGGCTGTTTCGCTTGATATTGACCCTAGCTGGGAAAAGATAGCTCAACTGGAAAAAGCCGAGTAAGCACAGAACAAAGACAGGCACTAATTGACAAGTCTGTTTATGAAAAAGACCGATCTGTATAAGTTTAACATATACAAATCGGTCTTTCTTTATTTTATTGATTTTCCTAATGTTCAACTTTTACACTGTCTTTCAAATCGCCCAACGGATAATAAGGAATCATATTCTCTGCCATCCAGTTATTGGCTTCCACCCGGCTCATTTGTTCAACCCTAGTTACAGATTGAGACCACCTTTGCAAATGAAGTTCCTTTTTTATCCAACACATTCTGAATAGCTTTTTTTAGCGATCGTTTGCATTTACGAGCCTTAACCGCAGTGTGCACCGCCTGGCGTGTAACATACTATGTTCCGTACAATTGAGCGATCGTTAACATTAAAAGGACTGATATAGCATAATCGAACAGATCACACTTCTTCATAAACAGCTCGGGTATAAACCTCGGAATTTACACCTAAAAGAAAGACAGAATAAAAGAAAAACATTTATTGCGTTTCTGGTTTTAATTGCTAACTTACCTTTCGAATACAAAAGCCTAAAGTTTTGAATATGGGCATTTATAATCATCCACAGAATATAGGAGTCCGGGGTAAAAAAATCACTTATTACCGTTACGGAAAAGGTGAAACCGTGTTGTTTATTCATGGTATAACAACCTATTCTTTTATATGGAAAGAGGTTATTCCGTTTCTTAAAGATGATTATGAAATTGTGATGCTCGATTTATTGGGGACCGGAGACTCCGACAATGCATTGGACGAAAATATTTCGATAAAAAAACAGGCATATGTAATCAAAGATTTCTGTGATCAATTGGCACTCTCTAAGTTTCATTTGGTATGTCATGATATCGGGGGCGGAATCGGACAAATATTTGCTGTTAACTGGCCTGATTTACTTTACGATCTAACGCTTATTAACACTATTGGTTATAATTTTTGGCCGGTACAGCCTATTATCGCAATGCGCACTCCGATTATCCGGCAAATAGCGATGGCTACACTCGACCTTGGCATGTTCCAGATTATTGTAAAACGAGGCTTATATCATAAGGAAAAACTTAGCGACGAATGGATGCAGGAGTTTCAAAAACCATTAAAAAACTCATCGGGCAGAAAAGGACTCTTACACCTGGCCAAATGTCTCGACAATACAAATCTTACGGAGCTTAAAGAAGATCTCAGAAACCTGCAAATTCCTGTTCTTATTATCCAGGGTGAAGCTGATGTTTATCTTAGTTCATCGATAGCCGAAAAACTTCATTCTGAAATAAAAACCAGTACCTTGGTTAAAATAAAAAACGCAGGCCATTTTGCCCAGATTGACGAACCTAAAAAAATAGCAGAACTGTTGCTTAATTTTATAAAAACCGATGACAAAGGATTTAAATAAAAAAATACTTGAACTTGAAGCTAAAATCGAAATCCTTGAACTTGAAAATGAAACCTTATCGGCAAAAGCAGAAGAAAATCTTCTTCTAAGCACAGCGTTCAACGAAATAACTCACTTTGATGATATTAGTAAAGTAATCGAGCATACGCTTGAAAGTATTTCTATCCTGATGAACATACCGATAACGGGCATGTTCGTGTTTGAGAACGAAAATTTTATTTGCGAGAACTATTATATATTATTTACCAATGAACAGTTTACCAATATTGAGTTTACAGTTTCAGACGCATATTTAAACAAGATTAAAAAGGAAGAAACCATCTTATTAACGAGTTATGAAAAACAGTTTAACTTCGGGGCAACGAATTTAAATTTTTCTCCAACAAAAGCATTGATTGTCCCAATGCTGTCGGAAACACTACCCAACCGTTTTTTTGTTTTTATATGCGATTCTAATGACACAATACTGGCCGACAAAACAAATTTACTTGAACAGATTGTTGAAATTCTCACGACCAATTTCGAGCGAAACTATTACCATAATGAGTTGATAAAACTGAATGGACACCTGGAGAAAGAGGTAGAAAAAAGAACCCAGGAATTGGTTATTGCCAAAGAGAAAGCAGAGGAAAGCAACCGGTTAAAGTCTAGTTTTTTGCAAAATGTAAGCCACGAGATTCGTACCCCGATGAATGCTATAATGGGCTTCTCCAGTCTCCTTTCCGATAATTTGGATAATAAAACAAATCTTAAAAGATTTGCCGATATTATTCATCAGCGCAGCGGCTATTTGTTAGACATTATCAATGATATTCTGGAAATTTCACAGATTGAATCAGGACATTCGAAAATAGATATTACTGACTGTAATCTGTCGGAACTTTTTATTGAGCTGAGTTCAAACCTTTCCGCACAGCAAACACAGTTAAACAAGCATAATATCAATATTCTTTTCCCCTGGGATAAGCTTGATCTGAAAAAGAAAATCCGCACCGATAAGAGGAAACTGCAACAAATTTTGCTAAACCTGATGAGTAATTCTCTAAAATTTACAAAGGAAGGAAGCATTGAGTGCGGATATACCTACGATGAGAATAGCATTGAATTTTATGTAAGAGATACAGGCTGCGGGATTCCCAAAGACAAATACAAAGCAGTTTTCGACCGGTTCAGGCAACTTGAAACCACTTCTGAAATGAACCTGCGGGGTACCGGTCTGGGACTTTCTATTGCACAAGGACTGATACAATTACTTGGAGGATCCATCTGGCTGGAATCGGAAGTTGGCAAAGGTACTACCTTCTATTTCACCATAAAAAACCATTTACCACAAACAGTTACTCCTTCTGTGAAAGAACAAAAGCATTCTGAATCGATAAAATTTGACCACAAATCAGTTCTTATCGTTGAAGATAATCCTTTCAATAACAAATATTTGGTGGAAATCCTGAAGTCGACGAACATGAATATTAAAACGGTTGAAAACGGGAAAGATGCAATAGATATTGCTGAGAAAGAAGATTTCGACATTATATTAATGGATATAAGACTTCCGGATATTAACGGGTATATTACCACCAAAAATATTTTACAACGCAAACCGGGAGTGAAAATTATTGCACAAACCGCCTATGCATCTGCCGATGATGAGATTAAATCGTATGAAGCAGGGTGTGTCGATTACATCAGTAAACCTTTAAATAGAAACAAACTCTTCAACACACTTTCCAAACATTTACAACCATAAAAAAAGCCCCTCATCTATACAGATGAAAGGCTTTCATTTATTTGTCTTAGTCTTTTACACTAGTTGAATATCTTCCACAATCTCCTGCCCTTTTTTAATAGCCTCCAGGTTGAGCGGAATTAATTTGTGGTAACGTTCCGGAAGCGATTTTTCCAAACCTTTTTCCACGTTATCCAGCGATAGAATCGGCCGAACTTTCAGGTAACTTCCAAAAACAATCATATTAAACACTTTTGGATTTCCCATTTCAACAGCCGTTTTTGTGGCTTCAACTTTAAAAATGTTGATATCCGTGCGTGTTGGCGGATGAATCACTCCATTCGGATCGTACAATAAAGTTCCACCGGGTTTCACCGCTTTTTCGAATTTGTCCATACTCTGCTGATTCAGAATAATGGCAGTGTCAAACTCCTGCAAAATAGGCGAACTGATGCGGGTATCGCTAACAATTACAGTAACGTTGGCAGTTCCGCCACGCATTTCAGGTCCGTACGAAGGGAACCAGGTTACTTCCTTGTCTTCCATAATACCCGAGTAGGCCAGAATTTTTCCCATTGAAAGTACACCTTGTCCTCCAAATCCGGCAATTATCATTTCTTCTGTCATAGCTTCAATTTTTTAATTTTCCGAATGTTCACCTTTTACACTGTCTTTCAAATCGCCCAGCGGATAATAAGGAATCATGTTCTCCTCCATCCAGTTGTTGGCATCAACCGGGCTCATTTTCCACCCCGAGTTACAGGTTGAAACCACCTCAACGAATGAAGTTCCTTTTTTATCCAGAACATTCTGAATTGCTTTCTTCAGCGATCGTTTGCATTTACGAGCCGTAGCTGCCGTGTGCACCGCCTGGCGTGTTACATACGATGTTCCGGGTAACTGAGCGATCAGGTTGGTAATCTTCATCGGATAACCATTCAAATCAACATTACGTCCATAAGGAGTAGTAGCTGTAACCATTCCTTCCAGTGTTGTTGGTGCCATTTGTCCACCGGTCATTCCGTAAATTCCGTTATTGATGAAAACCACAAGAATATTTTCGCCACGGTTGCAGGCATGCATTATTTCGGCTGCTCCAATCGATGCAAGGTCACCATCGCCCTGGTAGGTAAACACAAAATTATCAGGATTTACACGGGCAACGCCGGTTGCTACTGCAGGAGCACGACCGTGAGCGGCTTCCTGCCAATCGATATCGATATAATTGTAAGCAAAAACTGCACAACCCACCGGTGCAATACCAATGGTTTTTTCCTGAAGGCCCATTTCTTCAATCAATTCGGCAAGTATTTTATGAACCACACCATGAGAACACCCCGGGCAGTAGTGCATAATATCGTCGTTCAGAACTTCCGACTTTTGATAAACCAGATTTTCCGGCTTTATAATTTCTTTAATGTCCATAATTTCCTCCGGTTTAGTAACTACGTTTAACTCCATAACTCAACTCCCACGAAAATTTTTCCTCCAGTGCTTCAACTACCTCTGTTGGTGTAGGTATAATTCCTCCCATGCGACCAAAATGGTTAACACGGGCATTGCTTCCGGCCTCGTAAACCGACAGTTTAATGTCTTCCACCATTTGTCCGGCACTCATTTCAACCGAAAGGAATCCTTTGGCTTTACGTGCCAGTTCCTGAATGGCTTTTTTAGGGAATGGGAACAAAGTAATGGGGCGAAGCAAACCAACTTTCAGGCCTTTTGCCCGGGCAATTTCGACTGCCTTTTGGCACACACGCGCCGACGTTCCGAATGCGACAATTACAAACTCGGCATCGTCGCACTGAATAGCTTCGTAACGTACTTCTTCCTCTTCCATCTTGCGGTACTTCTCCTGGAAACGACGGTTGTTTTCTTCCATTTTGTCGGAATCCATTTCCAGCGAAGTAACAATATTCTTTTTGCGGTCGGCAGTTTTTCCGGTCGTAGCCCAGTCGCTGCTCATATCCAAGATCTGTTCTTTTGTCCAGCGTGGCTTTTGGTCGGCCAGCTCTACTTTTTCCATCATTTGACCAATGGCTCCATCAGCCAAAATCATTGCCGGATTGCGGTATTTAAACGCCAGTTCGAAACCAAGATCAACAAAATCGTTCATTTCCTGAACCGAAGCAGGAGCAAGCACAATCATTTTATAATCGCCGTGACCACCACCTTTTACACTCTGAAAATAATCGGCCTGCGAAGGTTGAATGGTTCCCAGTCCGGGGCCGCCACGTTGTACGTTTACAATTAAACAAGGCAACTCCGCTCCGGCGATGTACGAAATTCCTTCGGCCATCAGGCTAATGCCCGGGCTTGAAGAAGAAGTCATTACCTTTTTACCGGTAGCCGCAGCTCCGTATACCATGTTTATCGAAGCAACTTCACTTTCGGCCTGTAATACTACCATTCCTGTTTCGTTCCAGGGCTGGCGTGCCATAAGTGTTTCCATCACTTCCGACTGAGGTGTTATGGGATAGCCAAAATAGCCGTCGCATCCGCAGCGGATGGCGGCCTCGGCCAACACCTCGTTTCCTTTCATTAATCTTAATTCTCCCATATCTTGGTAATTAATTTTGATTCTTGTTTTTTGATACTTGATACCAGATGAAGAACGATGGATGCAAGAGTTAAATCATTCCTTCAATCCCTCATTTCTTCAGCCCTTAATTTCTAGCTGGCTTTTACTCGGTAAATCGTTATGCAGGTATCCGGACAAACAACACCACAATTGGCGCATCCGATACAAGCATCAGGATTTTCCATATACGAATAATGATATCCTTTGCTGTTTACCTCTTTGTGTAATGCCAATACATCGTGCGGACAAGCTTCCACACACAGACTGCAGCCTTTGCAGCCCTCCTTATCAACAACAACTGCTCCTTTTACTTTTGCCATTTTATAATGATTTTACAACAAAATTAACAATCTGAACAACGTAAAAAACCTATAAAAATCAGCTTATCAGACTTTTATAACCAGTGGTTTGAGTTCTTAATTATTAATGGATTTTTTCTTTCAGATTCGAATTTTATCACCGTAAATTATTTTGAGTTTTTACTCTGCTGACAAAACTATTTTATACAACATAAAATGTGTGCAACAATAGTTGCTTTCTAATTTTGGATATTGAACAATATCTATGTTTTACACCAGCTGTAGCACATATACGGTACAATGGCAAATAAAAAATCTTTACTTTTGAAATCATCAATACCATTTAAAAATTCAACCAATGAAAAAACTTCTGCTTTTCGTAATACTTATTCCTTTTTGCACATTCGCACAAAATAAACCAACTCCCCGCTCGGTGGTAAACCAAATAAAAGAAAATGTAACCTGCGATTGGGCCGAAACAACAGTTGATATTTTTAAAGCTGGCAATCCGGACACCGAAATAAAAGGAATTGCCGTATGTATGTTTGCCGATATGCGAACCCTGCAAAAAGCGGTTGAAATGAATTGCAACTTTATTATTACCCACGAACCTGTTTTCTACAACCACCTTGATGAAACCAAAGCTTATACAAACGACCCGGTCTATAAAGAAAAACGCAAATTTATTGAAGACCACAAGTTAATTGTATTCCGGTTTCATGATCATATCCACATGACTCAACCGGACGGGATTTATGCCGGAATGATTGAAAAACTGGGCTGGAAGGATTTTGCTGTTAACGATGGCGGTACACTATATAAAATGCCGGAGATACAATTAGCTGACTTTGCCCGTGAATTAAAAGACCAATTGGGACTACAAACTGTTCGTGTGATTGGCAATCCCGAAATGAAATTTACGAAAGTGGGGCTGGCTGTTGGTGCTCCCGGTGGTGCACGCCAAATACAAATGCTGAATATCCCAGACGTTGAAGTAATGGTAGCCGGCGAAGCCAGCGAATGGGAAACCTACCTTTATGCCAATGATGCCACCACGCTGGGAAAAAACAAAGCCGTTATTTTTGTTGGACATATTAAATCAGAGGAGGCCGGCATGGATTATTGTGCACAATGGCTAAGAGGTTTTGTGAAAGGTGTGCCTATTCATTTTATTGAGAATGAGGCGAATTTTGTAACGTTTTAAATTTTGAAGAGAACTCACACTTCGACTTCGCTCAGTGTGACAGTTAAATCAAGCATAAAAAAAATCCGGGTTTTCCCCGGATTTTTTTTCAGATATGGTTCAATTTGATGGTAAAATCGGTTATTCAAAATCACCTACATCAACATTAACTGCTTTAGTGATCTTGCCAATATTTTGCGGATCGATTATTCCACTGATGCTGATCAATGCATTGTCATCTCCGCCGACTACAAGAATCAGATCTGATATTTTACCGTTACCGGCATCGCGGGCAAGAAAACGAACAATTTCATCGTCTTCGGTTACTTCCATCAAAACTTCAAAATCGTTGTTTTTGAAAAAACCATCAGCTTCCAGTTCTTTGTAAAAATCGAGTTTTTCATTTAAGGCATCATCTTCCACGGATAAAATACGAACGCCGTTTAAGCCTGATAGCAACTCTTGTGTGTCTTTGTCGCCTGTTTCAATTTGAGCGGCAAATCCCAGTAATTTACCCGAAATATTTACTGTGGTCATTCCCTTT
>NZ_JBFHGM010000209.1:0-8904 GCF_041583095.1 Draconibacterium sp. | reverse complement strand
CGGGGTCGTTAAAACAAAAATGGCTATAATTAAAAAGCGTATCGACAAGGAAATCGATAATCAAAATCAAAATCAAATATTCGAAAGTTATTTTGAAGAAGTTCATGCCGATTTCTTTGAACGGTTAAAAGAAAAATTCCCGCACTTATCGCCAAAGGATTTGCGCCTTTGTGCCTACATAAGAATGAACATGTCGACCAAAGAAATTGCCACCTTGTTAAATATCTCCACCCGCGGAGTTGAAATAAGCCGATACCGGCTTCGCAAAAAATTTGAGCTCTATCGCGATGTAAACCTTTCCACATTCCTGCTGAATCTATAAATTAGCTATGTTGTATATCATATTTTTAGATGAGGTAGTTTAAATCATTATTATCATATCCTACATCCCTCTTTATCAGTCTATATGATTTTTAATGATGTATTTTTGATGAATTATAAAAATGCCCCTGATGTATTAATGTTGGGGTATTATTCTTGCTAAATAGCCCACTTTTAGTTCATATTTGTTGCCGTTTAAGGTAAAATAGACCAAAAAATGTATCAAATCTTACATTGAAACTAAATAGTAAACAAGTATGACATTTGCAAATACTTCATCTTCTCCCCTTAAATTTAACGCCACTTACAATCATATCTCGTGCAGACAAACTCGCACTAACAACAAGTGCGAAAGACTATACAATTTATAATAATCAAATTCAGATCTATGAAAGAAAAACAAATGATGAGAAAAATTCTCATGTTGCTTTTGGTAGCTTTATTTTCCTCAGGGGCATTTGCCCAGGAAATTGCACTAAAAGGTGTTGTAACTTCTGCTGATGATAATCAACCTTTACCAGGGGTAACGATTACCATTGAAAGCACAACAAATGGAACGGTTACCGATTTTGATGGTAACTATACATTAACCGTACCATCAAATGCGATGCTTGTGTATTCTTATATCGGAATGAAATCACAGGTTATCGCTGTTGAAGGCAGAACAGAAATCAACGTACAGCTCGAACCCGATTTGTTTAATGTTGATGAAGTAGTTGTTGTTGGTTATGGTGTACAAAAGAAAGCCCTAACAACCGGAGCTAATATTAACGTAAAAGGAGAAGATATTGCAGCATTAAATACGTCTACTGCAATGGAAGCTCTGCAAGGAACTACGCCGGGTGTTAGTATTACTCGTAATAACGGGCAGCCGGGTGCAGGAACTAAGGTAACTATACGTGGTTTAGGTACAATTGGCAATTCTAATCCTTTGTACATTGTTGATGGTGTTGCAGTTGGTGACATTAATTATTTGGCTAGTTCGGATATTGAATCGATTGATGTATTGAAAGACGCCGCATCGGCCGCAATTTACGGTTCGCGCGCTGCAAATGGTGTTGTTTTAGTTACCACCAAAAAAGGTAAAAAGGGGAGCAAACCACAAGTAACTTACGATGGTTATTTTGGTGTTCAAAACATTTACAAAAATCTTGATCCGCTTAATGCACAGGAATATATGTATATTATGGATGAAGGACTTGTAAATGATGGTGAGGCTCCAAACGACTGGGAATACATACTAAAAAATAATGGGTGGTTAAATCGCAATTTTCCAAATGACCTTGGTACAAAACTAGGTGAAGACATATGGGGTATGTTGCAAAACGGTTGGGAAGGAACTAACTGGATTAACGAAATAATCAAACAAGATGCTTCAATGCAAAGCCATGCCATAAATATCACTGGTGGTAGCGACGATGTAATTTACTCAGCAGGTATCTCCTACCTCGACCAAACTGGTATTATTGGTGGCGACATTATCGACGCCGGCTACAAAAGGTTAACTGCTCGTTTAAATACCGAATTTGTATTGTTTAAAAACGACGAATACGATATTATTACAATTGGTGAAAACCTTACCTACACCAATACAGAAAACAGAAGTGTTGGTACCGGTAACATTTACTGGAACGACCTGCACGATGCATTGGTACAGAATCCATTGATGCCAGCTTACTGGCAACCAGCAATTGATAATAATGTTAGCGAGTTTGGTTTTACTCCAACACTGGAAGGATTGGCTAACGACCAGCACAACCCTATTGCCAATATGTATTACCGCCATAATTACAACTATGGCAAAGGAAATAAAGTTACAGGTAATGCATACATCAAAATTGAGCCAATAAAAGACCTGGTGGTAAGAAGTTCGTTTGGTATAGATGCATGGTTTGGACATAGTCGTTCAATGAATCCTACTTACAACCTCGGAGACTTATACAGAAACGATAATAACGGTGCATCACAAAACCAGTATTTTGGAAATAACTGGACATGGTCTACCACTGCTGCTTACGGCCGTCTGTTTGGCGATCATAAAGTAGATGTATTGGTAGGTACCGAGTTGCTTAAAAACCAGATTAATACTGAGGTTGGTGGTTCACGAAACAATTTGATTTTCCCTGGTGATCCTAAATATGCGTACATTCGCAATACAGAAAGCCCTGCGTCAATTAGTGATATCAATACCTGGGGTCAGGACTGGGCAGCCGGCGGTGGTGGTTTAATGTCGTACATTGCCCGTGCACAATATAACTTCAAAGAAAAATATATGTTTTCAGCAACTGTGCGCGCCGATGGTTCGTCGAACTTCGCTGAAGGCAATCGTTGGGGAACTTTCCCATCTTTCTCGGCAGGTTGGATAATTACTGAAGAAGACTTCATGGAGAACTCAGGACCCATTGAATTTGCTAAATTACGTGCAAGTTGGGGCCAAAATGGTAACCAGTCTATCGATAACTTTATTTATTCTTCGTCAATCGCATATGCATTTCCTGGTTACTTTTTCGGCGATACAAAACCGGTATCAGGAACTACATCGTATCCAGCACGTGTGCCAAACCCTGATGTTACCTGGGAAACTTCGGAACAGCTAAACTTTGGTATTGATGCACGTTTATTAGACTCTAGATTAGCAGTTACAATAGATTGGTACAAAAAGTCAACAAAAGACTGGTTGGTTGTTGCGCCAATTCAAGGTACTTTTGGTGCTGGTGCTCCATTTATTAACGGTGGTGATATTGATAACACTGGTTTTGAAATGGTATTTAGTTGGCAAGATAAAGTTGGTGAATTTAAATATGGTGCATCATTTAGTGCGGCGTATAACAAAAACGAAGTGAAACGAATTGATAATGCCGACGGTACTATTCAAGGTCCTTCAAGTGTTATATCGCAAGGAACAGCAGCAGTTTCGCGCGTTGAGGTTGGTAAACCAATTGGTTTCTTTTACGGATACCAAACCGATGGTCTATTACAAAACCAGGATGAAGTTGATGCATATGTAACACCCGAAGGAAATCCTTATTTTAACGATCAACGTCCGGGCGATGTGCGTTTTGTAGACCAAAACCTTGATGGTGTTATTGATGAAGATGACAAAATAATGTTAGGCGATCCAAATCCGGATTGGGAAGTTGGTATCCAGTTAAATGCTGAATTCAAAAACTTTTATGCCAATACAACTTTAACAGGGAAATTTGGTATGCAGGTTATGCAATCATACCGTTCATTTGCGGACCGTTTCGACCAAAACTATACAACCGGAATATTTGACCGCTGGCACGGCGAAGGAACTTCGGACAGAATTCCTCGCTTAAGTTCTTCATCCAACCGCAACACCAACTTTGTCTCAGACATTTACATGCATAATGCTGATTATCTACGCATTAGCAACTTAACTTTCGGTTATAATTTCGGGCACATGCTTTCTAAAATTGAATCTATTTCTAACGTAAGGCTTTATACCTCGGTAAGTAATTTATATACATTTACCGGTTACGATGGTATGGATCCAGAAGTTGCATTCGGACACGATGCTAATTGGGCATCTGGTGTCGACCTTGGGTTATACCCACAGGCAAGAACAGTTATGTTTGGCTTAAGTGTTGAGTTTTAAAAATAAAAAAATATGAAAAATATATTATACTTAGCAGTTGCGTGCGTATTGGTATTTACTACCAGCTGTGGTGATGAATTTTTAGATACCGACAACCTCTACGAAAAGAATTTGGAGACTTATTATGCAACACCAACTGATATGAAAGAAGCCATGGCCGGCGTTTATAATGCAATTTATACTGGCAATGTGCATAGTAACGAATCGATGGCTGCCAACCTACTTTCTGACATGATGCTTGGTGGCGGTGGTCCAGATGATAAATCGGCTAAATGGGTAGATAATTTTGAAGACCCACTTGAAGATACATACCGCGATATGTGGACACAGTGCTACAGTGGTATTGCACGTGCAAATGCCATTATTGAAAAAACACCAGACACAGACTTTTCGAAATTTTTCGAATCACCTGAGTTGGCAGAAGAATTCAAAAATCAGCAGGTTGGAGAGGCACTGTTTATGCGGGCATTCTTCTATTTCCGACTAGCGAAGTTTATGGGTGGCGTTCCTTTAATTATAACAATTGAAGATCCGAAAGATAGCCCACGAGCAAGCTACACCGAAACCTTTGCACAAATTGCAACTGACTTAAAAGCAGCAATTGAAACTTTACCTGCAAAGCCTTTCCCAAGTATTCCAACAGATCAGTACGGGCATGCAAACAAATGGGTAGCTCAAGCATACATGGCTCGTGTGTACTTGTTTTATACAGGCTACATGACGAATATGGAAGGTCAGGCAACCGACGTTTTGCCGCTGGCTGACGGGGGTTCACTTTCTGCAAATGATGTTGCAGCTTACCTGAATGACTGCATGACTAACAGTGGTCACGAATTGGCAAGTGACTTTAGAAACCTTTGGCCTTATTCCTATGTTAACCAATCGGCAAACGATACAACAGTATTGCCATGGGCACACGAAAATGGTCTGGCCTGGGTTGGACAAGATGGCCATTCACCCACGTTTGGAACCGGAAACCTCGAAACGATGTTTGTTCAGCGTTTCTCTTTCGGAGATTGGGGTTGGAATCAAGGTAATATTTACACCAACCGCTTAGCTTTGTTTACTGGTATTCGCGATAACTCAATGGTTCCTTTTGGACAAGGTTGGGGATGGTGCCCAATTAATCCAAATTTGTGGAACAGTTGGGATAACGAAGACCCTCGTAAAGAAGGTTCAATTTTAGAACTAGGAAACGAAGCACAAGGGACAGGTGGATACGAAGGAGATAAAGGCGATCATGAAACAGGTTTCTTCAATAAAAAATACATTGCTATCCAACACAAAGAAGGTGATGGCGATGTAAAAGGTATGTTTGTTCAGTTATACGACTGGGGAAATGCCGATATGCAGTTAATGCACGCACAAGACTTCATTTTTATGCGTTATGCCGATGTATTGTTGATGCACTCTGAAATTACCGGAACTGCAGACGGAATGAATGCTGTACGAGCCAGAGCTGGTTTAGATCCGGTAGCTTATTCGCTTGACGCATTAAAAGAAGAGCGTTTACACGAATTTGCCTTTGAAGGTTTACGCTGGTTCGATATTGTTCGTTGGGGCGATGTTGAAACCGCGTTCAATTATACTTTGGATGTACGTAACTCAGGAATCGATGCAAAATACAGTGTGAATTACCGTCCTGAAACCAAAGGCTTAATGCCTATTCCTGAAACAGAAATTAGACTTTCTAACGGTGTTTACGAGCAAAATCCAGGTTGGTAATAACTTTTTAAAATCAAGAAAAATGAAGATAAATAATTATAAAAAATATAGTCTTTTATTCGCCCTATTGGTTTTGCTGTTTACAGCTTGCGAATCAATAGTTGATGAGAAAGAGTTGGAGAACACCACAGACGTTGATGGAGTTAACCTGGTTGTTGGCCAAAACTCCAGTGGCGGTAACCTTCTAGTGCTAGAAATGAACACACCAGGTGTAACGGGTTACTGGGATTATAATTTGGGTACTGCGAAAACCAACAAAGTTGAAGTAGTTTATCCTATTCCCGGAACATCAACTTTTACTTTTATTGGCACTTTAGGAGCCGAATTCTTTGAAAAAACCATTGACGTAACCATTGACGTACTCGATACTCCACTGGAGCAGGACTGGTACGACCTGGTTAGTGAAAATACTTCCGCAGGTAAAACATGGGTATTTGATGGCGCTGGCGGCGATAATGGCCTTTGGTGGTTTATGTCTGATCCGGGTAATCCTTGGGGAGTATGGTGGAATGCAGGAGGTACCTGTTGCCCTCCTGGTGATGCCGCCGGAAGCATGACTTTTAACCTTGACGGGGCTGCAAATTATGTTTACGATGATGGTAACGGAAATGTAACCAATGCCTCCTTTGTGTTAGATACAGAAAACCAACGACTCCATCTTAACGGAGCTTCAATATTGGGTTATGATGCTGATCGAGTAAATCCCGATGGTGTTTATAATATTATTGAGCTTACCGAAGACAAAATGGTTCTTTTTACACCAACAAACGGTGGAGGAACCGGTTGGACCTGGGTACTTGTTCCTGCAGAATAATAGCAAACAGTAATTTATTATATTGGCTGTTCAGCCAATTCAGTTTGATAGTTTAGTTAGATAAATGGGGAGAGTTTCTCTCTCCCCATTTTTATCAACTTTCTATATAGTAAGAGTATTAATTGATTAAAACTCAAAACTGACTATTGCCCTAATTTAGCGTTAAGGGTCATATAATATCATCATTCTTCTTCCTCACAAAGGGAAAAGAACTCAATACCTCACTACTTATCGTAGCAAATGAAACTTCTTCTTTCCATATTAGGTATTCTCCTCGCAGTTCTAAATACTTTCGGGCAGGTTGGCGATTTACTGTGGGAAGAAAATTTTAATACCGGCCAGCTCAACCTGGAGAATTGGAACATAGAAACAGGAACCGGTGTAAATGGTGATTTTGGAACCGGTCAGCTAGATCGTGCCACAAACCGCGAAGAAAACATCAGTTTTAGCAATAACGTACCGGGAGCCGAAAATGGTTGTCTGGTAATTACTACACAAAAAGAATTTTACATCGACAGAAATTATACCAGTGCCCGATTAAACACAGCCGGTAAAAAATCGTGGGGACCAGGACACCGTATTGTGGCCAGAATATTTCCGCGTGACGTAAAACAAATGGGACAAGGCTTTGCTTTTTGGATGATGCCCGACGAAATCCCTGAGGGACGGAACAGTTTGATGTGGCCGCAAGGTGGCGAAATCGATATTATGGAATATGTTGGATCTATTCCCTTCCATAATCTCGGCAGCGTACACTACGCCTGGTTTTGGCAAAACAACGAATGGGCCGACTGGAACCACGGACACCAGGGATTTTACTACAGCTACAAAACACAACAGGTACCAAATCCGGCAGAACCTGGTTATGGGAATTACCCACCGGATGAAAACGATTCGAATGCCGGAAGCTATGGATTTCACGAATATGGAATTGATTGGTATTCCGACCGGATTGAATTTTTTATCGACAACAATGTCTACCACATCCATTACTTAAACGATGGTAGTGCTTTCTCAGTAGATGGAGAAGATCAATCTGCGGTTTTAATGCGGGAAGGGAAACGAGTTGGTAGTTCTGAATATTCCAATCACTTTGGCGAATGGCACCCTTTCGAACACAAAATGTACCCAATTTTAAGTGCCGGCGTTACCGGAAAAGACTATTCGTATGGTGGCCCGGTAAATGACGACGCCGAATTTCCCTGCTCTGTTTTTATCGACTGGTTGAGGGTTTACAAACTGGATGTTAATGTAGGTATCAACCAAACAACATCACGGGAATTTCAGATTTATCCCAACCCGGTAAAAGAGAATTTTACGGTTAAAAACCCAGGCACTTTCGAAGTTAAACTAATCGATATGGCTGGAAATACTGCACTGCAAAAAACTTTCAGCAATACTGCAGAAATAAATACCGGCGGCTTTCGAAAAGGGCTGTACATGGTAATGATCGACAATGGAAACCAATCTGCCTCAGAAAAAATAGTAATTCAATAAGAAAAAATATGCGTAAAACATTTAACAAACAAAAACGAAACTGGCACATTCTCATGGCACTTCTTATTCTTATTGCTCCTTTAAAGGGTTGCAGCGAAGAGGGAGCAGATGCCGGTTTCACTGCCGATTTTTCGTATTCATTTATTGATGATAACAACGTTCGGTTTACCAACGAATCAGAAGGAGACTACCTGAGAATGAACTGGAATTTTGGTAACGGCCGCACGGAATCAACCACTACAAAATCTCAGTCGTACGATGTTTATTATCCTGAAGCCGGAGATTACAATGTAAACCTTTTGGTAATTGGTCTTGATAGCGAACAAAAGTCAGCCTCGAAATCAATAAATATTACCAACACCGATTTTGCCATTAGTTTTACCGCCGAGGCAGATGTAACTAATCCTAACAATATCAATCTGAAAAACACTTCGGTTGGCGATTTCGACTCTTTTCAATGGAAATTCAGAAATAAAACCATTGAAAACGAAACGAATGCCGTGGCCTATTTTCCCTATGCAGGAACGTACACTATTGAGTTAATTATTACCAAAAACGGAGATACTTTTTCTTCAACAGAGAATATCACCATTGCCGCCAACGATTCAGAATACTTTTCGAAACTGGAGCTGGTTTGGGAAGATAATTTTGATGGGAACGCTGTAAATACCGACAACTGGACCTTCGAAACCGGCTCGGGTGGCTGGGGAAACAACGAGCTGCAAAATTATACCTCTGGAGAAAATGCTGTGGTTAAGGATGGCATTCTTACCATAACGGCAAAAAAACTAAACGATGCTAAAGTTGCCGGATCGTACACCTCCTCGCGAATGATCAGCAGTGGTAAAAAAGAGTTTACCTATGGCCGAATGGTAATCCGGGCGAAACTGCCTTCAGGAACAGGAATCTGGCCGGCAATCTGGATGCT
>NZ_JBFHGM010000208.1:0-9001 GCF_041583095.1 Draconibacterium sp. | reverse complement strand
TTTTTGAGGATTTGGAAGTAATCTCAGTTATTGAGCGGGAATCGTCCGTTGAGTCCATTCTGGACAAATACATTGTACCTCACGGATACTACTATGAAATTGATGACAAAACGGTGATTCTGAGAAAGAAAACCCAGGACGAACTGGAATCGGAAAGAATTATTCCGGCCGAACAGCAGGATAAAAAAGTTACAGGTACAATCAGAGACAAAGATGGAGTACCACTTCCCGGAGCAACCATTACCGTTTTTGGAACTCCGCGCGGGGTTATTACCGATGTTGACGGGACCTTCACTATTGAAGCTTCCCCTGATGACAAATTGATTTTCTCATTTATTGGTATGGAAAGTCAGGAAATCCTGGTTAATGGCCAAACCACAATTAATGTTACACTTTTAGACAAAACTGAGGAACTTGACGATGTTACTGTTGTAGCATATGCAAAGCAGAAAAAGGAAAGCGTTTTGGCTTCGATAGAAACAGTTCGACCAGAAGACCTACGTGTTCCGGCAAGTAACTTAACTACAGCACTGGCTGGTCGTATGTCGGGGGTAATTTCGTACCAACGAAGCGGTGAACCGGGCCAGGACAATGCACAGTTTTTTATTCGAGGGGTTACCACCTTTGGATACGCAAAATCGCCCTTAATTCTGATTGATGGTATTGAGCTAACTGCAACAGACTTAGGTCGTCTTCACCCCGATGATATCGCAGCCTTTTCGATTATGAAAGATGCAACAGCAACCGCTCTTTACGGTGCACGTGGTGCAAATGGAGTAATTCTGGTTACTACCAAAGAAGGAAAAGAAGGAGCAGCAAAAGTTAGTATCCGCTTCGAGAATTCATTCTCTCAGCCAACACAGAATATAGATTTTGCCGATCCGATTACCTATATGAAAATGCATAACGAAGCGGTAAGAACCAGAGATCCATTAGGATTTTTACCTTATTCGCAGGCAAAAATTGAAAATACAATTAACGGTAGAAATAGTAATGTTTATCCACAAACCGATTGGCAAGATGAGTTGATAAAAGACCGCACCATGAACCAGCGTTTAAATATCAACATGTCGGGTGGAGGAAAAGTGGCGCGCTATTACATTGCTGCTTCTGCCACAAAAGACAATGGTATTTTAAAAGTTGATGATGCCAATGATTAAGCAGTAACATCGATTTAAAAAGATATTTAATACGTTCGAACATTAACATTAATGTTACCAACAGTACCGAAGCTATTGTTCGTGTTCACGGAACATTCGACGACTATCGCGGACCATTGCAAGGCGGTAGAGAAATGTATCAGGCAATAATGCGTACCAACCCGGTTCTTTTTCCTGCCGTTTACGATGCCGATGCTGCACATCAGAATACACAACATACTCTTTTTGGAAATTATGGTGGTGGCAATTTTATTAACCCTTATGCCGAATTGGTTCGTGGTTACAAAGAATACAGCGAGTCGTTAATGTTGGCTCAGTTCGAATTAAAACAAG
Organism: Draconibacterium sp.; assembly: GCF_041583095.1. NCBI lineage: Bacteria > Pseudomonadati > Bacteroidota > Bacteroidia > Marinilabiliales > Prolixibacteraceae > Draconibacterium > Draconibacterium sp. Next base: position 7,508 of record NZ_JBFHGM010000208.1, on the reverse strand, counting down.
ATCTGGGATTTATTACCGAAGGTTTAAGAGCACGGTTTTTAGGCAACACTACACGAAATGCCTATTTCGATGTTAGACGTAATTCAAATCCGTTCTATTACGAAGTGTCTGACTATAATCCAAGAACCGATGTGTATGAATTAGCAGTATTAAATGCAAACGAAGGAAGAACAACTTTGGATTATCAGGAAGGAAACAAATACATTTCGTCTTCGTTTTATTCTGAAGCTGCGGTGATGTATGATACCGAAATAAACGAAAAACACGGAATAAGTGGACTTTTGGTAGGAATAATGCGTCAGTATTTATCGGGTAACGAAAATTCATTGCAAGCATCGCTGCCAAGCAGAAACCTTGGAATATCTGGTCGTTTTACCTATTCGTACGACACACGCTATTTTGCTGAGTTTAACTTTGGATACAATGGTACTGAGCGATTCTCGGAAAAAGAACGATTTGGATTTTTCCCATCGGCAGGTTTGGCATGGTATGCTTCTAAAGAAGAATTTATGCAAGGCTTAAGTTCAACCATTACCAAATTAAAATTTAAAGCAACCCACGGGCTTGTTGGTAACGATCAGATTGGAAGGCCGGAAGACCGCTTTTTCTATCTCTCAAATGTTAATCTAAATAACGCTGACAAAGGTTATGCATGGGGTACATCAGGCGCCTACGACATTAATGGAGTATCCATCGATCGATATGCCAACGACCAAATTACATGGGAAACAGCCACAAAAACCAATCTTGGTTTTGAGTTAGGTTTATGGGATAAATTTGACATCCAGGCTGATTTCTTTAAAGAATACCGTACCAATATCCTAATGGATCGTTTGGCCTTTTCAACCTTTGGATTACAAGCTAATACCAAGGCAAACGTGGGAGAAGCCTCAAGTAAAGGAATCGATATTTCGGTAGATTATAACGCTATTTTTAAAAATGGCATGTGGATGACCGGGCGTGGAAACTTTACCTATGCCAGAGGACAATTCGAGAAAGTAGAGGAAGCAGATTACTCCTTAACTCCATGGTTATCGAGAGTTGGACAACCACTCGACCAACAATGGGGATACATAGCCGAACGCCTGTTTGTCGATGATTACGAAGTACTTAACTCCCCTGTTCAAACTTTTGGTGGTAGCGAAGTAAGAGGCGGCGATATTAAATACCGCGACATTAATGGTGACGATAAAATTTCGGAACAAGACAGGGTTCCTATTGGTTATCCAACCACTCCCGAAATTATTTATGGTTTTGGTCTTTCTGCCGGTTACAAAGGATTCGATGCATCTATTTTCTTCCAGGGTTCAGCCCGCTCTTCTTTCTGGGTAGATGCCGAAGCTACCGCTCCATTTATAAACCACTCATGGAATAACGATCCGTTTGCTGATTACCAAAAAACCAATCAGCTACTTCAGGCATATGCCGATAGTTACTGGTCGGAAGCCAACCGCGACATTTACGCCACATGGCCCCGTTTATCTGATTATCCTGAGCCAAATAATACACAACGAAATACCTGGTTCATGCAGAACGGTAGCTTTTTACGATTGAAATCGGCAGAAGTGGGTTATACACTTCCTAAAAACTTATATGAGAAAATTGGTTTGAGAGATGCCCGCCTGTATGTTAGCGGTACAAACCTACTTGTATTTAGTAAATTTAAAATGTGGGATCCTGAAATGGGAGGTAACGGACTTGGTTATCCTGTGCAACGTGTAGTTAACCTTGGTATTCAAGTATCATTCTAACCTAAACGTAAATTGACATGAAAAATATAAAATTTAAATTAGCAGTACTATTACTCATCTTCTCGGCAAGTTCTTGCCAGGACTATTTAGATGTAGTACCTGATAACGTAGCAACGATTGACGATGCCTTTGTTGACAGAACGTCGGCCGAGCGTTTTTTAGCAACTTGTTACAACTACATTCCAAACTTTGGAGACCCATGGATTAATCCGGGAATTGGTTCCGGTGACGAAGTGTGGTTTAATGAAGAGAGAGTTGGAAGTGATTTTAATTCAGCACTTATTGCACGTGGTTTGCAAAATACAAACGATCCGCACCTTAATTTTTGGGACGGAGAAAAACGAGGAAAAAAATTATACGTAGCGATTCGCGACTGCAATATCTTTTTAGAGAATATTGATAACGCATACGATCTGGATGATTTAGAGAAAAAACGATGGATTGCCGAAGTTAAATTCCTAAAAGCCTATTACCATTTTTGGTTATTTAAATCGTATGGGCCAATTCCTATTGTAAAAGAGAACTTGCCGATTTATACCAAAACAGAGGATGTTAAAGTATACCGCGATCCGGTTGACGATGTAGTTGCTTACATTATAGAACTTATGGATGAAGCCGCACCTGATCTACCGATTTCTCTTATGTCAGAAGCCTCCGAACTGGGACGTATTACACGTCCTATTGCATTGGCTATGAAAGCACGGGTATTGGCAACAGCTGCCAGTCCACTGTTTAACGGGAATACCGATTATTCATCGGTGGTAGATAACAGGGGTATAGCATTGTTCAATCAATCATACGATGCAAATAAATGGCAGCTGGCCGCCGATGCAGCCAAAGCTGCAATTGATACAGCCCTTGCAGCCAACCATTCTTTGCTAAATGAATATAAGACAAAAACCGACATTTCGGATGCCATCAAACGCGAATCAATTATCCGTTCGGTAATAAGCGAAAGAAATAGTCCGGAAGTACTTTGGGGATCAACCAATTTTACGTTCTCACAAGGCTATCAGCGCATGTGCGTGCCATTGCTAATATCTGTAACTTCATCCAATCCGGTGAGCCAGTTTTATGCTGCTACTTTGCGTATGGCTGAACTATTTTACACCAAAAACGGAGTTCCAATCGATGAAGACGCTGACTACGATTATCAAAACCGTTATGAACTGAGAACTGCGGTAACTAATGAAAATGATTACGTTCGTTCAGGTGAGCAAACAGCTGTATTGCATTTCGATCGCGAAGCACGATTTTATGCCAATATTGCTTTCGACCGCGGAACTTACTTTTTAGATCCAACTTATTATTACGTTCAAACCCGCTTAGGAGAGTTGGCAACAAAACGTAACCAGGGCGAGTTTTCGGCAACGGGTTATTTTGTAAAAAAACTCATCCATCCGGGTACGGCCTTAAATGCAAACAATCTGGTAGCTTACTATGAATATCCTTTCCCAATCATTCGTCTGGCTGATTTATATCTTCTGTATGCGGAAGCATTAAACGAAGTAAAAAGTGCACCCGATGCACAAGTTTATGAATACATCGATTTGGTTCGTGAAAGAGCCGGATTACCGGGTGTAGTTGAAAGTTGGGCAAACCACTCAACCTCGCCTGATAAACCATCTACCCAAGAGGGAATGAGAGAGATAATTAAACAGGAACGTTTAATCGAATTGGCTTTCGAAGGACAACGTTTTTGGGATTTACGTCGCTGGAAAGATGCAGAAAAATACATGAACGAACCAATTCGCGGTTGGGACATTACCGCCAAAGGACTTGGCTTCTACAATGTAACTACGATATTTACTCCATCGTATAGTTTTAAAGATTACCTGTGGCCTATAAGGGAAAGTGAGATTATTAAAAATCCGAACCTGGTACAAAATCCAGGCTGGTAATCAATATTTCTAATTCATAAAAAGAATTAAAAGATGAAAAGATTAATATTTCTATTAGCAATAACCGGAGTACTCAGCATCTTTAGTGGATGCGAGGAAATTGAAAAAGAGCCTTTGTTTAAAGATTCAAATCCACCGGGGCCAATTAGCGATCCTCAGGTTACAAATTTACCAGGATCAGCAATGATTACGTATACCTTGCCAAATGATGATGATTTACTTTATGTAAAAGCAGAATATACCTTGGCAAGTGGCACAAAAGTGGAATCGAAAAGCTCAAATTACATTAACTCTTTATTGGTTGAAGGATTTGGTGATACCAACGAAAAAACGGTAACGCTAACCGCTGTTGACAGAAGCGAAAATGAATCGACTCCTGTAACGGTAAAAGTTAATCCTGAACTACCAGATGTACATGCAGTTAGTAATACCATTGAAATGATTGCTGATTTTGGCGGTGTACAATACCGCTGGCAAAATGATAATAATGCCCCTTTGGCATTTAAAATTCTGGCTACCGATTCAACGGGTGTTTTATCAGAGGTAGAAACAGTATTCTCAGGTGTAACCGAGGGTTTGTACACGGTTCGGGGGTTTGCACCTGAAGAAAAGGAATTTGCAATTGTAGTGCGCGATCGTTGGGACAACTATTCCGATACAATAAAAATGGTTGTTACTCCTCTGTTCGAAGAACTGTTAGATAAAGATAAATTTGTACAGCTGGAACTGGATAATGATGTTCCATCCGGATGGAATGCATGGGAAGGAAAATATGAATATTCATTTGACAATGATATTAATACCTTTAACCATACCTATGCCGGTGACGATGGTTGGCCCCAAATCTGGTCGGTTGATCTCGGAGTTGTTGCTCGTTTAAGTCGTTTTAGATTGGTTCAAAGACAAGGTTTCCCTTATGCACATGGCAATTTCCGATTATTCGATGTTTACGGACGAAAAGAAGCCCCATCCCAGGACGGCGATCTGGCTGAATGGATTCCATTGCGGGTAGCTGCACCACCTTACAACAACGGTTGTATTTCGATTAAACCAAGCGAACAGGGCGGAACAGCTGCCGAAGACCAGGAACATTTAAAGAATGGCGATGAGTTTTCGTTTACATTGGAAGATCCTGAAATACGCTACATCAGGCTTGTAGTGAATGAGACCTGGGGAGGAACCGGATTCTCTCACTTTGCTGAAATAACATTTTGGGGACAAGTAATAGAAGAATAATTAAAAGATACAAAATGAAAAAAACAACTATATTTTTAACTTTCATTTTTGGTATTGCAATGCTTTTTAATGCTTGCCAGGATATGGAAGATATTCATAGCCAATACCTGGAAGACGGTGATATTATTTATGCTGCCAAACCTTTATTGATTCAGACTTTTGCAGGTCAAAACAGGATTGGACTTAAGTATTATATGCTAAATGCAGTTAATGTAACCAAATGTATTGTAGAATGGAATAATGGTGCAGATTCTCAAACCATTGACATTGCACCTAATGTTCCTCTCGATTCTGTTGAATTTATGATCAACAATTTGGAAGAGAAATCGTATATCTTCAAAATTTATACGGTTGACCGCAATGGTAACCGATCGATAAAGGAACAAGTTACCGGATCGTCATACGATACAAAATACATCTCTGGACTTACCAATCGTTCAATAGTAAGTATTGAAGGTGGCGGAACCATAGACTCGCTTATTATTGCATGGTCGACAGCCCAAAATGGTAATACTGGTGTTGAACTGACATACAATAATATGGAGGGACAACCGGTGACCAAAATGGTGCTTCCTGAAGATGACCAGACCGTAATCAGAGGTTGGGAATCGGAAGGAACAATGTCGTATAAATCATTTTATATTCCTGAAGAAAATGCGATTGACACATTTGCGTCTCCATCTGAAACAACAACTTTACCCTTGTTTATTGAATTTGAAGGAGTGAAAATTGACAACAGCAGTTGGGAAATTATTGACTTTTCGACTGAAGAACCTGCTGAGGGTGCTCCTAACGGATTGGCATCGGCGGCAATAGACGGAGACCTTGGTACATTCTGGCACACCCAGTGGAACGGAGGAAGTCCGGATTATCCACACTTTTTCACCGTTGACATGAAAGATGTTGTGAAGATCAACCGCCTGGACTTCTTCAGACGACAGGGCGATAGCCGTGGTCAAACACGTTTCACAATCGAAACAAGTTTAGACGGGGTTAACTATGTAAATCAGGGAAGCTTCGATTACGATCCAAACATGGATAGTCAATCGTACCAACTACCTAACCTGCCAATGGCTCGTTACATTAAATATACGGCAACAGCGGGTTCTAATTTCTTTGCATTTTTGGCAGAAATGGATGTTTACGGACAGGTCGCATCAAAACTTGACCGTTCTAGCTGGGATATTATCGATTTCTCATCGGAAGAAGCAGGTGGAGAAGGACCTGTAAACGGTTATGTAACGGCTGCATTCGATGGTGATATTAATACCTTCTGGCATACTGCATGGTCTACATCATCGCCTGATTATCCACACTACATTACAATTGACATGAATACAACCGTTAGAATGTTAGCTGTTGATTGTGCCCGGAGGCAGGGAAATGGCGGAGGACACACCAAATTCCAGATCTTAACAAGTAATGATGGCGAAAATTTTACCGATCAGGGAACTTTCGATTTCAATTCTCAGATTGACGATGTTCAGTTATTCCCATTGCCATTTTTACCAGAGGCAAGATATTTCAAATTTGTTGCACTTGAAGGTCCAAACAATTACACTTTCCTAGCGGAATTAAATGTTTACGGACAATTATCAGAATAAGTTTTGATATTGAATTAAAAGAAAACCTGTGTTTACAGGTTTTCTTTTAATTTTTGTAATCCACAGATCAATATTCAGAATCGAAAAATCTAACCCAACAAAAGTTTCTCCTATTATTCACCATTTTATTGCAAGAACTTAAATTCAGAAACAAAACTCTGCCCAAAGTCAACCTTCCAAAGAACAAAAATTAAAAGTAAAACAGAACAGAGAATTAGAAAACCAATAGAAAATATGTAACCCGGCTTTTTTTTCTACCAAGTAAAAGCTATATTCAACAAAACAAACAGAATCATGAAAACAACCTCTCTACTCCTCAGTATCTTTATCTATCTATCAATGTCTTACGGGAGCATTAATAAACAAAAAAAGGGCTATGTGAATGGTGGTATTATTAGTTTAAATAACGATACCATTGCAGCCAGTATAAAAAAGGAAAACATCCTTAAACTTCAAAGCGAGGTAAAATTCATTGATGCCGGAGGTAAAAAGAAATCCTTCAAACCGGGAGTTATAAGTGGTTTTTTTATGGACACCGAAAATGGACGAGCTACTTTCGAAAGTCGCGACGATATTCAATTAAGTATTTTTCCATCTAAAAACGGCAACTTTGTTCTTCGTTTGTCCAACAACATTTATCCGCTGTACTATTTTGTAACCACCAAAATAGAGAATACCGGTATTGAATCGGAGATAATAGAAGTTCCACATTATATGGTTTTAATGGATTTCAGGTGGTACAACTATAACATGGATAGTTTTGAAACCTGCACAAAACTATTTCACGAAGATAAAGCCTTGGTGAAAGACATAGAAAACGGACGCTATGAATTCAGTGATTTCCCTGAAATTGTTGAACGTTATTGTGAAACCATTAAAGCAAAACGTAAATAGCCATAAATGTATTATTTTGGTATTTTTGTTGTTGAACAAAAATATTCAAAATTGAAGCCTATTTTATTAAGTACTGCCTATTTTGCTCCGGTACATTTTTATACATGTTATTTATACCACTC
>NZ_JBFHGM010000207.1:0-9002 GCF_041583095.1 Draconibacterium sp. | reverse complement strand
TTATTACATCCCCGGCGAAGCCTTTCAGGTGCCGGAATTTTTGAACGGTTACCAACCTTTGGGAGGCGATGATCACCCGCTTTCGGATGGAAAGTTTGATGAAAATCCGGCCAAGTGGACCGGTAATGGCGCACGCCTAGCGCAACCCGGATTTTATGACTGGTACGAAACAGTAAAAGTAAATTATGGTGTAAAACCCGATGGAACTTATGATTTCGATGTGTTGCCTGAAGGTTTTGACAGGGAAGGTTATAAAGCTCATTTTGAATTTTGGCAAGATAAAGATGTGCCGGATTCGTGGACGAAGTTCAGGGATATTGCTATTTACTGGATGGAAAAAGGAGTGGATGGTTTTCGTTATGATATGGCTGAAATGGTTCCGGTGGAATTCTGGAGTTACATGAACTCTGCATTGAAAATGAAAAATCCTGATGCTTTTCTACTGGCAGAAGTTTATAATCCGGCCCTTTACCGCGATTATATCCACAAAGGGAAAATGGATTACCTGTACGACAAAGTGGAATTGTACGACACGCTGAAACACGTTATGCAGGGGCATGGAAGCACTGATAATTTGCCAGCGATTTACGATGGACTGGAAGATATTGAACATCACATGTTGCACTTTTTGGAAAATCACGACGAGCAACGTATTGCCAGTGTCGATTTTGCCGGAAAAGCTGAAAAAGGGAAACCGGCGATGGTGGTTTCAACCTGTTTGAGTACTTCGCCAACCATGATTTATTTTGGACAAAATGTGGGCGAACCCGGCGATGGCGATAGGGGATTTGGCGATGAAACACGAACTTCGATTTTTGATTACTGCGGTGTACCGGCACATCAACGTTGGATGAATAATGGAGAATTTGATGGAGGTCAGTCAACACCGGAAGAAAAAGAATTAAACGAATTCTATAAAACGCTACTGAGTTTCTCCGCCCAATCGGCAGCATTGATGGGCAAATACAAAGAAATTCACTCGTACAATAGGCAAAATACAGAAGGATACACCGACAAGGTATTTTCTTTCGTGCGTTGGCAAGGCGATAACCGTTTGATTGTGGTGAGTAACTTCGAAGAAGTTTCGCACAAGTTTCAATTGAAACTGGATGAAAAAACACTAAAGGCCATGCATTTAACTGACGGTTTGTATAACCTGACTGACCACCTTGGAAGCGGAAAAGAATTTATACTGGAGGTGAAAAACGGAAAAGGTAAGGTTGAACTGGAATTGGCAGGACTCGAATCATTCATATTGAAAATGGATGTGCTATCAGATGTCTCAGAATAATTTAAAAAAATTAAAATATATATGTTGCTCTCAACGCGCTTAGCGCATAAAATACGACAGAGATAACAGGACTAATTCTGCGGATATCAGCGGAATCTGCGAGAAATTTCCTGGTGTTCAAACAAAAAAAAATACAATTCGATAAACCTTTTTAACCAACTGGTGTTTTACTGTTACAAATCTTTTTTCATAAAGATTTACATACCATAAAAGATGGTTTGGTTTTTGGTTTAGTTTAGGTTTAGGTTGATTGAGAAAGGGCTGGTTATTGAACCGGCCTTTCGTTTTTTATGGCATCTTCTACGTTTTAAAAGATATAATATGCTGTTAAAGAGCATGTTTTTATATTTGGATTCCTGCGTTCAATAACATTATTTTGTTAAATCGTTAACGTTAACGCAACGAAAAACTAAACTTATTTATACTTTTTTAAACTAAACTCTAACAAAACTTGACTTATGAAAAAAGAACTTAAATCCAATTTTGGCTGTTTGCATGATTTAATAAAGTTAGCACCAAAAAGCAGGTAAAAAATTTCTACCCCATTATACATTAGTATTTTATTCGTTACCATTTTCATTAATCTGAAATAGATCAGATTGGGACACGAATCAATCCGTTAACGCACACGGATTTTGCTAAAGTGTAAAGGTTTATGTTCAGAAAATAGTTACTGAAGCTGTATTCGACATAAAATTAATTGCTTATAAATATCTATTTATTTACTAATTAAACACTAAAACGTATGAAAAAAAGCAAGACAAAAAGAACTTTGTTTAGTTTGCCAACGGTAAGTTTAACAAGGTTATTTTTAGTTGGGATTTTTCTGATCTCTCAACTTGGGGCATTTGCCCAGCAAAAAACGCTCACAGGTACTGTAAATGATGCCAATGGTGCTCCTATCGTTGGAGCTACAATTGTTGTAAAAGGTACCACAATCGGAACAGTCACAAATGTCGATGGGGAATACACCCTGTCTGAAGTTCCAGACAATGCCACAATTGCCTTCTCATTTGTTGGAATGAAAACCCAGGAAATTGTGGTTGGGGATCAAACCAATATTGATGTAGCAATGGAAGTTGATGCAATTGGTTTAGAAGAAGTTGTAGCTATTGGTTACGGTACCCAGCGAAAAAAGGACATGACTGGTTCTATTGTTAGTGTAAACACAGAAGAGATGGAAAAATTTCAGCCATCAAACGTTCAGGAATTGTTACGCGGAGCTGTACCCGGATTACAAATGGGTTACAGCACAAGTGCAAAAGATGCTCCTGAATTTTTTATTCGTGGTGACAATACAATTAAAGCTGATAATGATGCTGAAAAATCAGCAAACCGTCCGCTTATTGTACTGGACGGAGTAATTTTTAATGGTGACATTGCTGAAATTAATGTTAACGATATTGAATCTGTGGATGTATTGAAAGATGCAAGTGCAGCTTCTATTTACGGTTCGCGTGCCTCCAACGGTGTAATTGTGTTCACCACCAAAAAAGGGAAATTGGGAAAAGCAACGATTACTGCCAGCGCTCAATGGGGGCTTGTTACCCGCGGAAAACATTTTGAGTCATATAATGCCGGCGAGGTGTTTGACTGGCTGATTGATATGAATGAATCAATTAACAGTTTGACACAAGATCCATGGTCGAAATATGAAAATTATAATGACGTGCCTGCCGAATACCAGGACGACTGGCTGGACGCCAACGGAATTCCCGGAGAAACAAATCCTGATGCAATAACAGAAGCATGGCTCGACCAGTTTAATTTTGAACCCAACGAAAAAGAAAATTACTTTTTGGGCAGGGGATTTGATTGGGATGAATTGATGTTTCATACCGGTCAACGCCAGGATTATAACCTGAGTGTTTCCGGACGGAGTCAAACTGTGTCTTATTACTGGTCGCTTGGTTATGTCGACAATGAATCGGTTCAGGTTGGAGAAACGTTTAAAACCGTTACATCCCGTTTAAACCTGGATGTGAAAGCAACCAATTTTCTTAACATTGGAATAAATGCCAACTTTGCTTACCAGGATGAAGGGCAAGTACCAATTGACAATGGTGGATATTACACGTCTTCGCCTTATGATTCTCCATGGAAAAATATTGTATACAACGAAAATATGCCAACGATCGGTGACTTGCCTAACAGGTATCCGAGGGAATACTTAAAAACAGCGGGTGCAGGTTCAAACCGCGGAAATCCGTTTTTGAATCCTGCCTATACAACAAGGGAATACGACCGTTACCGGATTTTTCCAACCATGTATGCAAAGCTTACTCTCCCCGCTGGTTTTACAATAACTTCAAGGTTTACCACCCGTTTGGATTTCCGGAAAAGACTGTATTATGAAGACAGTGCTAATCCAAATTTCAACCACGGAGGTTTTGCAAGAAGAGAGCATAATCAGGGTTTTGAGTGGCAAATGGATAACATAATTAACTGGAGCAAAGAATTTGGAGAGCACCGTTTGGATTTTACCGGTTTAATAAACGCAGAAAAAAACAAGTTATGGTATACCAGGGCTCAAGCTGAGCAGTTCTCACCAACTGAAGCACTCGGATGGGCCGGGTTAGCATTTGGTCTTGCTCCTTCAGTTGATTCAGATGACCAGGTGATAACAAGGGATGCCCTTATGGGACGTTTGAATTATGCATTTAGCAACCGTTATAATCTTTCAGCTTCAGTCCGTCAGGATGGTTATTCGCGATTTGGTTCTGATACAAAACGTGCAGTATTCCCATCAGTTTCCGGTGCCTGGACAATTTCAAACGAAAGTTTTATGGAGGGTGCACCTACGTGGCTTTCGTTCCTGAAACTTCGTGCAAGCTGGGGGGTAAATGGTAACAGTAGTGGTTTAGGGGCATATGCCGCTTATGCCACACTTAGCGACAATAAATACCTGAACTATGATGGTGGTTACTTTACTGCTCCGTACTTATACATTAACCGAATGGCCAATCCAACCCTTGCCTGGGAAAAAAACAAGTCATACAATTATGCGGTAGACTATGGTTTTTGGGACGGAAGAGTAAGAGGTTCTATTGATGTTTATTTCTCAGAAACCACCGATCTTCTATTAGATAAAAAGTTACCTGTGCTTACCGGATTTGAAACCATCACAACGAATGTAGGAAGTTTGAAAAACCGTGGTGTTGAATTGTCGGTTAATACTATCAATATCGAGAATTCTGATTTCAAATGGACATCTAATTTCAATCTTAGTTACAACAACAATGAAATCGTATCGTTAACAGGCGAGAAAGTTGAAATGGTTGATGAGGATGGAAACACCTACATGGCCGAGCCGGATGATATTTCGAACGGCTGGTTTATAGGCGAAAATAAAGACGTAATCTACGATTACGAATTAGACGGTGTTTATAAAATTGGTGAAGAAGAAGAAGCTGCTAAATATGGATTGTATCCGGGTGATTTTAGATATGTTGATCAAAACGGCGATGGAACAATCAATTCAAAAGACAGAGTTTTCCAGGGAAATTCTGCCCCTCCATGGTATGGCTCGTTTATCAATAACTTTACTTACAAAGATTTTGATTTAGGCGTAATGCTTTTGGCAAAATTAGGTTATAAAGGCGGTTCACAATGGCCATTTAATAACCAGCAGGAATACATTAAAAACCGCAACTGGTATAAAATTCCTTACTGGACTCCGAATAACCAGATTGACAATGGAGCCAGAATTAATTCAATTAACCTGGCAGGTGCTCAATACTACGAAAATCGCTCATACCTGAGGATTCAAAATATCTCTCTGGGATATAATGTTCCATCTCGATGGCTTAATGCGATCAACGGTAGTAGCGCTCGTGTTGCATTTACCATTGAAAATGCTGCAGTGTTCACTAAATGGAATGATGGCGATCCTGAATCAACAAGAGAAATGCCAAGAACCTATTCATTTAGTATAAACTTTGCAATGTAATTGAAAAAGGATGTAATTTTATAGAGAGTACTTATAATTGAAAATTATTTGAAATGAAAAGAACAAGAAATATATCGAGTTTAATATTGGTTCTAATATTGAGCTTAACAATGTCTTGCGATGAGGAATTTCTGCAGCAAGACCCATTATCAACTCTAAGCCCTGAGAATACCTTTGTTAATGCAGCGGGCTTACAAACCGCGTTAGACGCATCTCTTAAAGGTATTTTTAATCAGTGGAACGGCGATACCCGCGAGTTGATGTTTAATCACAATATGGGTGAAACAACCGTTATTGCCGCTACTGACAAACCTGACTCACCAGGAGTTGATATGAGAATTTATGCTACTCCGCAAAATACAAGGAACAATGATGCAGGACGTATGTTGAATTTTTATATCGAAAGTTACAAGCAAATTAAAAATGCCAATACAGTAATCGATAACATAAACATTCCTGATTGGGAGGGTGGCGCTAGTAATCCTGAAAGAAACGACTTGTTGGGAAGAGCCTACTTTGCCCGCGCGTTCTTCTTTATGCAGCTTACCATGCAATTTGGAAATGTTGCAGTGCCATTAACTGTTATATCTGAAGCAAGACAAGATTTTAAAGCCTTCTACCAACAGGGAATATGGGATCAGATGATTGCCGACCTTGAATGGGCAGAACAATGGGTAAAACCCAAAAGTCAGCTACCCATTGGCCAGCCACCGGTTGATGCAATAAGAATACTGCTTGCCAAGTATTACACATTAAATGCAAGATTTGCAGATGCAGAAGCGATGATGACAAAGGTGATTGATGATCCGGAATCACATCTGTTTACACAGGCGGATGTTGATGCTTCAGGGGTTGATTTTGTTCAGGTGGGTAATAATCAAAATCCATACACTGGTGAACTAATTCCGGGATGGGATTGTAATCAGCCTGCTGACCCTGTAAATCTTCTTCATACAGCAGCAAATGATAACAGAGTAAAAAACCCGGAAGGCATTTTTACAGTTGTGAATGAAGAAGGATGGTCAGGCTCCGGCGGTCAGGGAAGATCAGCACGTATTCGTGCATGGGGTCCCTGGTATGTTAGTACAAACAAAGGTATTAAAGCTCCTCCATTAGGAGCAAAACCCGGAATGAACATACAACAGAATGAAATAACGAAACAAATGCATAAATGGGGACGTGGAGTAGGATTTACCCGCCCAACAAATTATGCAGAATATGAAATCTGGAACGTGGACGGAGAAGACGACCGTCAGGACTACCGTCACAAAAGAGGAAACTGGGTTGACATGGATATGATGATTTATGACAATCCTGATCTTGAAGGAACAGAATGGTTTTTGAAAAATTTAAAACTTTATCATGATGATGTATTGTTGTGCGAAGATACCATTCGTTGCTGGTTTGGCTACCCGTTTTATAAATTCTATGCGCCAAACATTGAAGATAACGTAGCACGACAGGATGGCGGGAAAGCGGATATGTATATTTATCGTGAAGCTGAAGCTTACCTTTTAAGGGCCGAAGCTCGTATCTGGCAGAATAACTATGCCGGCGCGGCAGATGACATAAATGCAATTCGCGAACGTTCGAATTCAAAATACATGTATACTGTTGCCGATGTTCAGGCTGCAGGTATTGGAGCTGTTCTGGATGAACGTGCCCGTGAATTGTGGGGAGAGGAATACCGCCACGACGAATTGGTACGCATATCAGTAGCCTTTGCTAAATCAGGTAAACCATGTTATAATGGTAAAACCTATTCGTGGGACGGAGTTGACATGGAAAAATCATTATCTGCCGGCAGCTTTTACTACGACAGACAGATGGAAAAAAACAATTTCTTCAGAGATGAGATTCCTTGGGCAACCTATCCAACCACAAAATATACAATGGATCCAAAACATATTTGGTGGCCGGTATATGAAAATTATCTAATTGGTAATGTGGGTGCGGTTTTAAACCAAACTACCGGATACGATGGTTCTGAAAATAACATCGAGCCTCTTACTCATGTAGTGCAACCTGCGGGTGAACCAAATATTGACCCGATGGAGGCAATTGGAGAGGGAGAATAACCTGTATTATAACTCACCTGCTAAATTTAGCAGGTGAGTATTTTTTCAACTAAAGTAGAATTAAAAAAATCAACCGGTACGCGCAGTTTTTTTGCAGGATTATCATGTCGTTCGTCCCTATTCCTCAGGATCAGATCGACCGTTCATCAAACGAATATCCACAAAATGCTGGTTATCCGCTTTCTTAACAAAATAAAAACGGATCAGAGCTGTCGATAGTCAATGTTTGCTCTGATTAATTAGTTTGGTTAGATTTTTATGAAGGGATTGCAGTTTTCGGATTGCGATCCCTTTTAATTTTTCGTTTTTTATGGCATCTTCTACTCGTTCTTAAAAGCACAGGATTAGTAATTTAAAGGTTGGATTCTAGCCGAAATATTCTAACGACTTCCAATTCGTAAAAAGGTAAAGATCATATCAATAAGGTCAAATTGAGTTTTAGCTGATCCGGAGACTTAACGCAATCAAGAATTTCTGCTTTTATGCAACCAGCTAATTTTTATAATATGCTGAAAGGCATACGAATGTTGTTAATTCTTTGGAATAAAGTTAATAGATTTATATGCCGTTAGCGTTAACGGTATTCATTCACAAGTTAAACCAACATAAACCAATAAAATGAAAGAATCAAGAAGATCATTTATCAAAAAAACTGCTGCAGCAAGCTCTGTAGCCATTGTAGCACCAACAATTGTTTCAGCAAAAGTATTCGGTGCAAACGACCGTATTAATGCAGCCGTACTCGGATTGAACGGCCGTGGTAAAAGTCATGTTCAGGGATTTATGGCACAGGACAATGTT
The DNA here is from genome assembly GCF_041583095.1 of Draconibacterium sp. Taxonomy (NCBI): domain Bacteria; kingdom Pseudomonadati; phylum Bacteroidota; class Bacteroidia; order Marinilabiliales; family Prolixibacteraceae; genus Draconibacterium; species Draconibacterium sp. The sequence continues at coordinate 883 of NZ_JBFHGM010000207.1, read as the reverse complement.
CAGGTTACTACTTTGTGTGATCCTGATATGAATATTCTTAAAAATAGACAGAAAGAGTTTAAAGAGAAGTACGGTGATAATGTGGCTTTAGAGCAAGACCTTCGCAGGGTGATGGACAACAAAGACATTGACGTGATTAGTATCGCTACGCCAAACCATTGGCATGCATTGTCTGTAATTTGGGCTTGTCAGGCCGGAAAAGACTGTTATGTTGAAAAGCCGGGTTCTCATAATATTTGGGAAGGCCGAAAAATGGTGGAAGCTGCCGAAAAGTACGATCGTATTGTTCAGCATGGAGTACAATTACGCAGTTCGCCGGCCGTAAATGAAGCTATTCAGTTAATGCGCGATGGTTATATCGGTCGTGTTTATATGGCGCGTGGTTTGGTTTTCCGTTGGAGAGGCGACATTGGCGACCAGGGATTTTCGGCTGTTCCCGATGGTTTGGACTACGACCTGTGGACCGGACCGGCACCTAAACGACCATTCACTAAAAACCTTGTGCATTACAACTGGCACTGGCACTGGGATTATGGAAACGGCGATGTGGGTAACCAGGGAATTCATGAAACCGATTTATGCATGTGGGGACTGGATGTTGGTTTACCTACAAAAATTACATCGATGGGGGGCAAATTCCTTTGGAACGATTGTAAAGAGGTACCTGAAGTGTTGACTTCAATTTATCATTATCCTGATGAAGATAAGATCATCCAGTTTGAAGTACGTCCGTGGTGTACCAATACCGAAGAAGGTGCAACTGTTGGTAATATTTTCTATGGCGAAAAAGGAATTATTGTAGTAGATGGTTACGATAAATACAAATCGTACTTGGGACGCAATAGGGAACCCGGAAAATCAGGCGACGATGGAGGTGTTGCAG
>NZ_JBFHGM010000206.1:0-9044 GCF_041583095.1 Draconibacterium sp. | reverse complement strand
GGTAACTTTATTCAACGTACGATGGCTGTCTTTAACAGCCTGTAATACCGAGAATGTTTCGTTATCCAGCAAAGCCACCGTTTCGGTAAGTGCTGTTTTAATTTCTTCGGCGTGGTTTAACTGCTCCAGTTCTGCTTCCAGGTCTTCCTGTTCCGTTTCTTCCAGCCTGGCTTCTTCCAGTTGGGTAAACTGAAACTGGTAATAATCCAGGTCGGCCTTTGCCTGCTCTGCATTTTCCTGCAGTTGTTCAAGTTCCTTTTTTGTGCTTTTGTACGCCGAGAACTGTGCCTTGTACTTTGTTAAAGCCTCATTAGCACCAGCAACCGAATCAACCAGATTCAACTGAAACTTCTGGTTGCTAAGCTCCAGGTTTTGGTGTTGCGAGTGGATATCTATTAACTGCAATCCCAGTTCTCGCATTACTTTCAGGTTAACCGGGGTATCATTGATAAAAGCCCTTGATTTTCCTGAAGGCGTAATCTCGCGTCGTAAGATTGTTGAAGAATCGTAATCCAGATCGTTAATTTCAAAAAAGCGTTTTAAAGGATAGTTACTCACTTCAAACTGCCCTTCAACAATGCACTTTTTATCCTTTTCTTTCAGCACCGAAAGATCGGCACGATTACCCAGTATAAGGCTTAAAGCCCCCAGAATAATCGACTTACCAGCACCGGTTTCACCCGTTACGGTGTTTAAATTGGCATGGAAATTAACCTGCAATTTATTGATGAGTGCGTAATTCGAAATGGATAATCTGGATAGCATAATGACAATAGATCTTCATTAATAATTTCTTTGGCTAAAATAGCCAAAATGAGGACACGTAATTACTTTCTGGAAAAAATGGGGATATCTTTTGTTAAAAGCCTTCGTTTTCGGCAATCTTCTCGTACTTCCTGCCATTTGATGGATCTACCTCGTTTAAGATAGCCATAACACGATTTCGTTCATCCGGGAATGATTTTGAAAAAATGTTAACCAATTCATCGGCTTTGGCATCAAAAAACATCTGGAGAATGTAAGTAGACGGACGACGGCGAAATACTTTCTGAATATCGCGAAGTGCATCGGCAATATTTGCCCTACCTTCTTCTACCTTTTCCGACATTAAATCGAGGCCATTACGATGATAATTGTACATGCAGGTGCGGAACGATGAGTAGGATTTATTTAATACATTCTCGATTAACCAGTAGCGATTCCGTTCACTCTCGAAAGCCTTCCAGCCGCGTTCGCGTGCATTCTGCGAATTATTTACAATAGCCTGTGCTTTCTGAAAATATTCTGTTCCGCCTTCTTCCGAAAAAGTATCGTAATCAAAACCCAGAATCACATAGGCATAAAACGCCATAATGTTGGTCAGGTTATCGCGGTTCGACGTTTCGTTAAATTCCAGCGGCTGAAACTCAACATACTTACAATGAAAATCATTGTCCTTAATATTAAGTACAGTTGACGTGTAACTGGTATTAAAAATCGGGCGTGTCAGCTGCACCTGGATTGATCCTTTAAACTCGTCGGCAGAAATTTGCTCGTCGAGACGGATTAGAATATTACATCTGATTTTTTCATCGTAACTGTACACATGATCGGTCCATTTTCGGTTATTCATAAAATCATACAGATCCGACTGCATGGTGCGGAACAGGTTCTGGTTTGCTCCCTGGATACCTCGTGCCGAAACAGTTACGTTGCAACGAAGTTCCTGAGCTATACCATTTTCCACGAAAATAAACAGAAATAAAAGTGCTGTTACGATTTGCTTTATCATATGCTAATTATTCAATTCTATAATTTTTGCTACGATATCTTTTGCTACCTCAGCTTTATCTTTTAACTCAAAATCGGTTTGTTTATTGCCCTTTTCGATAATCGTTATTTTATTGGTATCAACACCAAATCCGGCTCCTTTGTCGTTTAATGAATTCAGCACAATAAAGTCAAGGTTCTTTTTCAACAATTTACCCTCAGCATTAGCCAGTTCATTGTTGGTTTCCAGGGCAAACCCCACCAAAAGCTGCTTATTGGTTTTTAATTGACCCAATTCGGCAGCAATATCTTTTGTTGGCTGCAACTCGATCTGCCAGTTTTCTTTACCACGCTTGGTTTTCTCTGTCTCCTTTTTTGCGGGAGTAAAATCGGCTACGGCGGCGCACATTATTGCGCCATCAACGGTTTTAAAATGCTCAACCGATGCCTTGTACATTTCTTCCGCCGATTCAACCGGAACTACGGTTACACCGGCCTTTTGGGTAGAAACCGAAACAGGACCGGATACCAAAGTTACTTCAGCACCTTGTTCGGCCAGTTCTTCGGCAATGGCATAACCCATTTTGCCTGAAGAGTAGTTACCAATAAAACGAACGGGATCGATTTTTTCGAAAGTAGGACCGGCAGTTACCAGGTAGGATTTATTCAGAAGTTTTTTTTTTACTCCAAGCTGTTGAATAACGGCTTCGAGTATTTTTTCAGGTTCTTCCATCCGGCCTTTGCCGGTTAAACCGCTGGCTAATTCTCCTTCGCCGGGTTCAACAATAATATTTCCATACTCTTTCAGAATAGAAATATTTCGTTGAGTTGAAGGATGTGCAAACATATCGAGGTCCATTGCTGGTGCCACCATTACAGGGCATTTAGCCGAAAGATAAGTTGTTATCAACATATTATCGGCAATTCCGTTGGCCATTTTTCCCATGGTTGATGCGGTAGCCGGTGCAATAACCATTACATCGGCCCACAATCCAAGGTCAACATGGCTATTCCATGTACCATCGTTTGCTCCAAAAAACTCGCTAATAACAGGTTTGTCCGACAATGCTGATAAAGTTACGGGTGTAATAAATTCTTTTCCGGCAGGTGTTATTACCACTTGCACTTCGGCACCCTCCTTTATAAAAAGCCGAAGAAGCATTGCTGCCTTATAAGCTGCAATACTTCCTGTTATTCCGAGTATAATATTTTTTCCTTTGAGCCTCATATCAGGGCATCAAAAAATTAGATACGTTTTTTGTTCTCGCGCGTTGGGTTACGGTGGTAAATTTCACCTTCTTTTAATTCTTCAAACGCAATAAGAGTTGGCTTTGGCAAACGCTCGTAAAATTTAGAAATCTCGATTTGTTCTCTGTTTTCAAAGATTTCCTCCAGATTGTCGGTGTACGAAGCGAATTCCTGTAATTTCTGGTTAAGCTCTTCTTTTAATTCCGACGAAATCTGATTTGCTCTTTTAGCAAGAATCATTACGGTTTCGTAAATATTTCCGGTTTCCTGAGTTAAAACTTCAAGATCGCGTGAAATAGTAGACGGAGCTGCTTTTGTTTTCTTGTAATCCATATTCTAATTAATGTTTAAATCTTCTTCTTTATAATTCAATATCTCAGAGGCTTTTTCGTAAAATTTATCTACCTCTTTTCTGTGATCACTTTCAGGATATTCATCGATAAATGAAAAATATTCGTCGAGTGCATTTGTATATCGTTCGTTTTGTTTATCAACAATACTTTTCTCAGCCAGTAAATACTTCGATTTTAACAACATAAACTTCAACTCTTCGCGGTATTTACTTTCAGGATATTTATCGAGGCTATTACCCAATGCAATTACTGCCGCTTTGTATTGTTCAAAATCGTAGTACAATTTAGCACTTAAATACGATTTATATACCAATTTATCAACCAATTCGTCGATTAAGCGGTTAGCCTCTTCAACACGGTCGCTATACGGATACAGGTTAATGTATAGTTGTAAGGCATCAATAGCCTCTTGAGTTACCTGCTGATCGAGCCTTGCTTTAGGCGACAATAAGTACGAGCAGTAGCCAATCATAAATTGTGCTTCCTCGATATATTCGCTTGTTGGAAACTCTTTCACCAGCGATTTAAAATAATGACCCGCCATTAAATAGTCTTTCTGACCGATCATACTTTTAGCATAGTAATAATAAATTTTGTCGGCTCGCGAGGTGCCGCGGTAAATGTTCACCAATTCTCTAAACAGCGTTGCTGAACGAACATATTCGCCGTCTTCGTAATACTCAACAGCTTTTTTGTATTTAAACTCGTAATCGGTACTTTTTACAATCTTGTTATAGTCCCCGCACGAAGCTGTGATCAATAAAATTGCTAGTAGTCCGATCCCCAAAAATCTCATTTTCATAAACATGGCGCAAAAATATACTTTTTTTAATTAATTGAAACGAATTAACCCTCAAATTTTAAGGAATTTACAGCTTTTGCCAAATATGTTATTTATCTCATTAACAATTGCATAGCTATAATGCCTCGAATTATGGTCTGTGAAAATAAGGCAAATTCATTACGTTAAGTTAATGTGTTAGTATTATTTAACACATTTGCTGAGATTTTAAAAAAGATTACATTTGCATCCTTATAATTTAAACTTAAAAACAAATCATCGTGGATATATTTGATAAATTCAGAAATAATAAAGGTGATATTGGCAAGTGGATGGACCAAATTCACGGGTATTTTGCGTTTCCAAAACTGGAAGGCGAGATTTCAGCCAGAATGAATTTCCGTGGCAAAGAAGTATTGACATGGAGTTTGAACAACTACCTGGGATTGGGTAACCACCCGGAGGTTAGAAAAGCTGATGCTGAAGCTGCAGCACAGTATGGTATGGCTTACCCAATGGGCGCCAGAATGATGTCGGGACAAACAGTTAAACACGAACAACTGGAGCGTGAACTGGCTGCTTTTGTTAGCAAACCTGATGCCTTTTTATTGAACTTCGGTTACCAGGGAATGGTTTCTGCAATCGATGTGCTTGCCAGCCGTAACGATGTAATTGTTTACGACTCGGAATCGCACGCTTGTATTATGGACGGCGTTTTCCTTCATAAAGCAAAAGGTGGAAAAAGTTTTGTGTTCCAACACAACGATATGGAGAAATGCCGCAAAATGTTAGGTTTCGCTACAAAACGCGCTGCCGAAACAGGTGGTGGTATTTTATTAATTACTGAAGGTGTTTTTGGTATGACCGGTCAGGTTGGAAAACTTGATGAGATTGTTGCACTGAAAAAAGAATTCGATTTCCGTTTGTTTGTTGACGATGCACACGGTTTTGGAACAATGGGACCAACAGGTGCCGGTTCGGGTGAGCATTTTGGCGTACAGGATGGAATTGATATTTACTTCGGAACTTTTGCAAAAGCAATGGCCGGAATTGGTGGTTTTATTGCCTGCGAAACTGATATCTGCTACATTTTACGTTACAACATGCGTTCGCAAACTTTTGCGAAATCGTTGCCAATGGCAATGACAATCGGTGCTTTGAAACGTTTGGACATGATTCGTACAATGCCTGAGTTGCGCGAAAAACTATGGACAATTGTTAATGCGCTGCAAAGCGGATTAAAGGAAGCCGGTTTCGATCTTGGAAAAACCAATACCCAGGTTACTCCGGTTTATATGAAAGGTGGCGAGGAAGAAGCAACTCAAATGATTTACGATCTTCGCGAGAATTACGGAATTTTCTGCTCAATGGTAGTTTACCCGGTAATTCCAAAAGGTGAGATCCTTCTGCGTTTGATACCAACAGCAATGCATACTTTAGAGGATGTAGAAATTACATTGAAAGCCTTTAAAGAAACCCGTAAAAAGTTGGTTGCCGGCGAATACCGTACCGGTGAAATTGCAAAAGTTGAAGTGGATATGTAATCCAATAAATCGAACATAATTGCAAGGGCTGTATCAAATTGATGCAGCCCTTTTTTTTCTGAAAGTCCCCATCTTTTTATGTGTATTGCCGTTTGAGTTTCGTCCGGAAGAACCATCTGGCTTCGATTTGCTTTCTTCGCCGGACGATTTCCCTTTGGTCATTTCATCCCGGCGCTACGCACCGGGTTATTCACATTCGACGCTTCCATCGTCATAAAAACTTGTAATTGCGACATTGCACGTCAATAAACTCGTCTTAACTTTGTAATTCAGCTCAATATTCCGAAGGGATAAAATGTGACTAGGCTCGGGTGAAACCCGGGGTTGAGATGCGGTAATTTAAAGGCGCAATCAGTAAGCTGTTCAACGCACAATTGTTGTGTGCGTCTTGTAATCCGGCCATTTTTATGAAATGCTGTTAACAGACTTTACTTTTATTACTGTTGGTGATACCCGGGAATCATGAATGTTTTATTCTATTGAAGAAGTTTCACTTATTGGTGTCAACTCCAGTTTCCGAAACTCAACCACGGCACCTTCTGCCTGAACGGCAATTTTTCCTTTATGCGCAGTGCAATTGAATCCATAATTTACCAAATCATTATTCACCCAAACTTTAATTGTATCCGCGAAACATTCAATTACCATATTGTTCCATTCGCCCAAAGGCTTCTCCGAATCGTCTGTCAGGTTCGGTATTCTTCGTTTTTTACCTTCAGTAATCCCCCACTCATCTTCTGGTCCGCGTCTAACAACCATATTCGGCACTTCAATATCTTCAACAATACACCAAAAATCGCCGGCATCGCCATGCTGCATTTGTACTTCCAACGATTTAGGAAACATATCATACAAAACCCGCGGTGTTGAAGCATGAACCAAAACGCCGCAGTTCCCCGGCTCTCCGGCAAAGCGATATTCCACCTCTAGCCGGTAGTTCTGATAAACCGAATCAGTTATTAAATGGCCTCTCGGTTCGCCCATACTCACCAATAACGAGTCGCGTACCACAAACGAAGGATCAATTTCAGGATTATTATCAGCTTCGGGAACATCAGTATGCCAACCGCTAAAATCTTTCCCGTTAAACAGTTGAATGGTATCGTCAGTTCCTGTGTTGCACGATGAAATAAGAAACAGTAAGACTAAAAAAACAATCGCATTCCTCATGATGATATTTTTACTATTTATGCCCCGATGTCGGATGCTATTTTACAAATTCAGATGCCCATTTCAAATACTGCTCCCAGTCGAATTCAGTTACATCATGCTCACCTGTTCTGATGTGGTAAGCAACTGTGTTTTGAATGGGCTGATTAACTGCCGGCATTTCTGTTTGCCCGATTCCCTTTTTCCCATAAAGTTCATAAACAGGAGTGGCGTACAAAGCCCCAAGAAATTCGCCTTTTGGATCCGACCACCGATCCTCTTCAGCACTTGCAATATACACCGGACGCGGCGCAATCAAAGCAATCAATTCATGCTGATCAACCGGCAAGGCCTCCTCGTTTTTACTGTAGTTTCTGAAGTTTTTACAAAACCAGTGCGGAAAAGAGTTATTGATGCGCCACAATGTTTCGCCAAAACGACGTTTTGATAACGCGGCACCGCCACATCCTGATTCATTTGAAATGACACCTGCAAAACGCTCGTCGCTTGCACCGGCCCACAAGGCTGTTTTTCCCAATCGGGAATGACCAAAAACCACTACTTTCGATTCGTCGATGGACTCATCGCGCTCAAAATAATCCATCGCCCGGCTTAAGCCCCACGACCACGCTGCAATCGATCCCCATTCGTTGGCAGCCGGTTGTTGCTGATCGTCGATATACAATAAAGGATGAATACCATCCGAAAAATCATCTTTGTCGGGATCTACTTCGCCGTAATAAATTACAGCCAGACCAAACCCTGCATCAATTATTTTATCAACACACCATCGGTTGGTTCTTACTCCTCTCGACTGTTCGGTTAACTGGTTGTTTATTATCCCGAACGAAGGATTATTGTTTGCCCAGGCTTCAGAAATAATAACTTCTACATCCTCGGTTATGGTATGATTTCCATAAAAATTGTAACCCACAAATAACGGTACCCGCTCTTCGGTTTTTGGCAGATATATTAAAATGGTAAAATCAAGTGTTTTCCCGCGATTTTTAAAAACCAGGTCTACTTGTTTTCGTACCGCTTTACCGTTCAGGGCATTATTGCTTTCTTCCAGAACATCAACTGTCGAAATTTCCAGTTCGCCTGGCACTTCGCCAAACATATTATCGGTGAAAAAACTGAGCAGTTCCGGGCGTCGTTTACTCTCCCACTTTTTAGAATTCCGAATCTTCTGCCCATTGAACGTTTTTAGCGGATCAGGTAACTTAAATTCGGGAACTTTACTTTCGTCGTAGTTGGCATCAAACTGGGCCGACACATTTAACAGGAAAGCAAAAAATAAAAGGCACAAGATGAATTTTTTCATTGTCGATAACTGTGAATTGAATCAATACTGCTTAAAATTGGCAATTTGCTGTTGTTATGCCAAAGGATTCTGTGAATTTTTATTTTGCCAATGCAATTCTTTTGGATTTCAGCGAATAGAAAGATTATCAATTTAGATCATTGCTGTAGAATTCTACCCTCTTTTTTATATTCTTTGCGGATTCCGGCGAGCAGAGTTTCCATATTCAACATCGCATTGCCCTTCTGTATGGAAAGCAAACCGGCATAGTGAATGATATTGACGATGTTTGCACCTGTTAACTCGTAATTTTTTGCCAGCTCCTCCAAACGAATGTCCTTGTGCAACTTGTTGCTTTTGGGCATATACACCTGCCAGAGTTTCAGGCGTTCAGCAACCGTAGGAGGATCGAACTCAATAAAAGCATTAAAACGGCGGGTAAAAGCACTATCGATATTTCCTTTCATGTTCGATGCTAAAATCACCAAGCCGTTGTGGGCTTCTATGCGCTGCAAGAGGTACGAAACTTCCTGGTTGGCGTATTTATCGTGTGCATCGCGCACGTTGGTGCGTTTACCAAATAGCGAGTCGGCCTCATCAAAAAACAATATCCAGTTTTTGTGTTCTGCCTTGTTAAACAATCCCGACAAATTTTTCTCCGTCTCACCAATATATTTCGAAATCACCATCGACAAATCAACCCTATATACATCCCTTCCGGTATATTTTCCCAGCAAACAAGTGGTCATCGTTTTTCCGGTTCCCGACGGGCCATAAAACAATACCCGAAATCCGGGTTTAATTTTATCGCGCATGCCCCACTCGCTCATCAACTGCTCATTGTAATTTAACCAGGTTTCCAATTCTTTAATTTCTTCCAATGTCTTTTCTTTTAATACCAAATCATTCCATTCCTG
>NZ_JBFHGM010000205.1:0-9293 GCF_041583095.1 Draconibacterium sp. | reverse complement strand
CTTTCGGTCTTCACATTGGTTTATTTCGGCTTTTACCGGAACGGATGTATTTGCAGCATCGGTGCCATACAAAATGTTGCGCTCACCTTTTTCGATCCGGCCTATGTCATTTCGTTAACGGCTCTGTTGTTTTTTGTTATTCCGCTTGTTGTTACGCTCTTTTTCGGGCGAACATTCTGTGCCGGAGCTTGTCCGTTAGGTGCCATTCAGGATTTGGTGGTGGTGAAACCGATAAGTTTGCCAAAGTGGTTAAACAAAACACTCGGGTTGATTCCGTATTTGTACCTGTCGCTGGCAGTGCTTTTTGCGGCTACCGGAACCGATTTTATCATTTGCCGATACGATCCGTTTGTGGGTATTTTTCGTATGGATGCAAAATTCCTGATGATCGTTTTGGGGGTTGCCTTCCTTTTGATGGGTATGTTTGTTGCCCGTCCGTATTGCCGTTTTTTGTGTCCTTATGGCGTGTTGCTCAGCTGGATGTCGCGTTTTTCAAGCCGGCATCTAACTATCACTCCATCAAAATGTATTCAGTGTAAATTGTGTACGCACTCGTGTCCGTTTGATGCTATTGATTTTCCAACCAATGAGAAAGAAGTCGTAAAATCAGGTCTGGGACCAAAACGCTTTATAACCTACGCTTTGGTAATTCCGTTGTGGGTTGCACTGGGGGTATTTGTAGGCGCAAAATCACATACTTTCCTCTCGAAGGCAAATCAGGATGTATACCTGGCAGAATTGCTGATTGCACATCCTGAACTGCGAAACGATCCGGATAATATTGATATACAAACTTTCCTTGCTTCAGGAAAACCGATGGAGCAGCTGGTAAGTGAAGCCACCGCAATTCGTGAGAAGTTTTATATCGGAAGTATGATTGCCGGAGGATTTATGGGATTGGTAATCGGGATGACTTTGTTGAATACGGTTGTGTTCCGTAAACGCCAGGATTACGAACCGCACAAAGGAAATTGTTTCAGTTGCGCAAGGTGCGTGGATTATTGCCCTGTGGAAAAATAATGTTGAATAAAAAAGAAGAACCAAAATAATGAACAACCAGGATAAACTAAAACTCTCGCATAACATTGCTTTAATTGCAGGTATTTTTTGTGCGGCTGTTGCACTGCTGCTTTTATTGAATTTTTGGCAGATCACAAAAACCGATCCCATTGAAAGTAAGGCTTTGGAAGCTTTGGTTCAACGGTTAAAAGACGATCGAAACAATGAGGAGTTGAAAGAGGAGATTCGCAATTTTGATTTATTGGCGCGTAAGGCCTATTTTAATAGCCAGTGGCAGGTTGAAACTGGCGCCTACATGTTGCTGTTTGGTGCCATTGTACTGGCATTTGCAATGCGGGTTTATTACGCTGCAAAAAGTAAAATTGAAGAGCCTGAGAAAGTATTGGAAAATGAAATTGCCAGCCGTATAATTGCTCAAAAGGGAATTGTAATTGTTGGCGCCGCGGTTATGTTTTTGGCCCTTCTGGCTTCGTATCTTTCGGTGAACCAGCTAAAGTCGTACGATGCAAATGCTTTGGTAGCCGAAAACGAAACTTCAGCAGAAGAGGCAGTTGAGGTAATAAATGTAGCTCCGGCACAAACTGCTACCAACGAAGTTTCGGAAGAGGTAGCTGTAAACGAAACTACTGCTTCGGAAAATGTAACAGAGGTGAAATTGGAAGATGCTTCTTCAGAAACAGTTGCAGAAACACCTGTTACAGAAACCAAACCGGCAGCTGCCTCATCAGGAATAACGCTTGCTGAACTTCAGAAAAATCATAACTCTTTCCGAGGACCTTTGGCGCAGGGAGTGATTATGCATAAAAATATTCCAACCGAATGGGACGGCGCTGCCGGAACCAATGTGGTTTGGAAAGTTGAGATACCAAAACACGGATTCAACTCGCCGGTAATTTGGGGCGATAAACTGTTTGTGTCGGGTGCCGATAATACCACTCGCGAAGTATATTGTTACAACCGTAACGATGGGAAACTGCTGTGGACAGGAGTGGCCGATAATATTTCAGGATCACCGGCTACACCTCCGCGTGTTACCGACGATACGGGTCTTTCCGCACCAACTTTAACCACTGATGGCGACGCTGTTTTCGCCCTATTCGGAACCGGAGATGTAATTGCTTTCGATATGAACGGCAAACGTTTGTGGGCACGGAATCTTGGTGTTCCGGATAATCATTACGGACATTCATCATCGTTGATTACCTGGAACGGAAAGCTTCTCGTTCAATACGATACCAACCGGGGAGGAAAAGTGTTGGCTCTGGATAATAAATCAGGAGAAACAGTGTGGGAAACACAGCGTAATTCGAAGATCTCATGGGCAAGTCCGGTATTGGCAGAAGTTGATGGTAAGTATCAGCTCGTGTTAACCGCCGATCCGATTGTTGCCGGGTACGAAGTGGAAACCGGAGAAGAACTTTGGTCGGTTGAATGTATGATGGGCGAAGTTGGTCCATCGGTTGGTTATGCCGATGGAATTGTGGTAGCTGCCAACGAATATGCACGAATGGTGGCGATTGATATTCGCACGCAGGAAGTACTTTGGGAAGACGATTTTTATCTGCCTGAAGCATCGAGTATTTTGGCGCACGACGGATTGGTATTTGTCGCGACCAGTTATGGCGTTTTTGTTTGCTACGACCTGAAAGAGGGAGAATTGCTTTGGGAGGATGATTTTGGTTCGCCGGTCTACTCATCACCTGTTTTTGCCGATGGGAAGGTGTATCTTATGGACAACGACGGAGTAATGCGTATCTACGAATTTTCAAGGGAATTGAAAAAAGTTGGCGAAAACGAATTGGGTGAAACGTCTGGCCCTACACCGGCTTTTGCCGATGGACGGATTTATATACGTGGAGAGAAAGACTTGTTTTGCATAGGGAAGTAGGACTTTTGAGGAGGAATAAATGACAGAAGAAAATAAATATATCGATCAGCTCATTCAGGAAAAAGGCGTAACAAAAAAGAGCCTGATTCCTATTCTTCAGGCCATTCAGAAAGAGTACAATTATCTGCCTGAAGAAGTGTTGAGGTTGGTGGCTGAAAAATCAGAGATCAGTCTGGCGGAGATTATTGGTGTGGCCAGTTTTTACTCGCAATTTCGCTTGCAGCCCGTTGGCGAGCATATGATAAAAGTATGTGTGGGAACGGCATGTCACGTAAAAGGCGCTGGTCAGGTTTACGATGCTTTTCGTCGTGAACTAAAGTTGGCGGAGGGTCAGGAAACGGAGGAGTCGGGGAAATATACCCTGGAGCAGGTAGCTTGTCTGGGCTGTTGTACGCTGGCGCCTGTAGTGCAGATCGATGAAACTACCTATGGTCATGTGGCTTCCGATCAGGTCGGTCAGGTAATTGCCGATTTTGAAAGCCTGAAAGGAATAAAAAAATCAAAAAAGGCCCGCAAAGCTGATGGTTCCGAGATTCAGGGAGAGATTCGAATTGGGCTTGGATCGTGTTGTGTGGCCAGTGGTAGTAAGGAAATTCAGGAAGAAGTGGAGCACGTAGTAAACGAAAGTGGTTTGCGTGTGAGCCTGAAACATGTGGGCTGCGTAGGAATGTGCCACCAGGTGCCTTTGGTGGAGGTGGTTCCCAACGAGGGAGAGCCTACGCTTTACGCCAAAGTAAAACCCGAAGACGTAAAAAATATTGTAGAAAGCCATTTTCAGGCGCCGGGTTTGTTTACCCGTCTAAAAAATAAACTTTTACATACCGTTGAAGAGATTCAAACCGACCGTAACTGGGATGGTGTTGAGCGTTATGAAATAAGCATGCGTGAAAAACCGGTAGCTTCATTTTTAGGTAAACAGGTGCCAATCGCTACCGAATATCGTGGAATTATCAATCCGCTCGATATTAATGAATACCTGAGCCGCGGAGGTTTTACTGCCGTGGAAAAGGTATTGAATAAAATGACACCTGAAGAGGTGATCCGCGAGGTAAAAGACAGCGGAATCAGGGGCCGTGGTGGTGCCGGTTTCCCATCAGGATTAAAATGGGAACTGGTAAAAAAACAGGAAGATCCTGAAAAATATATCATCTGTAATGGCGATGAAGGGGATCCCGGAGCTTTTATGGATCGTATGTTGCTCGAGTCGTATCCGTATCGGGTAATTGAGGGGATGATCATTGCCGCTTATGCAACCGACATTCATCAGGGGTATTTTTATATCCGTGCCGAATATCCGCTGGCGGTAAAACGTATTCGCGAAGCCTTAACAATTTGCAAGGCTAAAAACTACCTGGGCAAAAATATATTGGGAAGCGGTTTTGATCTCGATTTGCGGATTTACGAAGGTGCCGGCGCTTTTGTTTGTGGCGAGGAAAGTGCACTTATTGCTTCCATTGAGGGAAATCGTGGTTTCCCGAGAATGCGCCCGCCGTTTCCGGCCGAGAGCGGTTTGTGGGGAAAACCAACCCTGGTAAACAACACCGAAACCCTGGCACAAATATCCTTTATCCTGCGTGAGGGAGCTGAAGGATTTTCAAAAATCGGATCAGGAAAAAGCACCGGGACAAAAGTTTTTGCCCTGGCAGGTAAAGTGGCTCGCGGCGGATTGATTGAGGTGCCGATGGGAATTACAATAAAACAGGTGATTGAAGAGATTGGTGGCGGAATTGCCAATGGACGAAAATTTAAAGCGGTGCAGATCGGTGGTCCTTCTGGTGGATGTATTCCGGCCGAACATTCCAACACGCCAATCGATTTTGAGTCGTTGGGAGAAATGGGAGCGATGATGGGCTCGGGTGGCCTTGTTGTGCTCGACGATACCGATTGTATGGTGGATATTGCCCGCTATTTCCTTTCGTTCACACAGGAAGAATCGTGCGGAAAATGTACCTTCTGCCGCGTTGGAACAAAACGAATGCTCGACATTCTTGATGGTATTGTTAGCGGGAAAGGCAAAAAAGGCGACATTGAAGAGCTGGAGCATCTGGCGGAATGGACGAAAAAGGGAAGTCTTTGCGGACTGGGAAAAACAGCGCCAAACCCGGTGTTAAGTACCTTGAAACATTTCCGTAATGAATACGAAGCGCATATCAACGGAACGTGCCCCACCGGAAAATGTGCCGAATTGATCACTTACTCGGTAAACGACGAGTGTATCGGCTGTACCAAGTGTGTGCAAAAATGTCCGGTTGATGCCATTCCTTTTACGCCGCACGAGAAACACAGCATTGATACAGAACTGTGTATAAAATGTGATGCATGCCGTGCTGCCTGTCCGGTTGATGCCATTGATGTGAAATAATCCAGTATCCAGAAACGAGTATCCAGTATCCAGAAACGATGATTAAACTAAAAATAAATAACAAAGTAGTTGAGGTTGAACAAGGAACTTCGGTGATGAAAGCTGCGCAACAACAGGGGATTGATGTCCCGAATATGTGTTGGCACGACGAGCTGGAGCACTTTACTTCCTGCATGCTTTGTATGGTGAAAGACCACAAAAACGGAAGACTTTACCCGTCGTGTTCGGTAAAGGCAGTGGAAGGGATGGAGGTGATTACTGATGATCAGGAGATCGCCGAATCGCGAAAAACTGCCTTGGAATTGCTGTTAAGCGAACATGTTGGCGATTGTGAAGGGCCATGCCAGATTGCTTGTCCGGCGCATATGGATATTCCGCGAATGAACCGGTTGATTGCTGCCGGAAAATTTGATGAAGCGCTGGCTGTGGTAAAAAAAGACATTGCTTTGCCTGCTGTGTTAGGCCGTATTTGTCCGGCTCCCTGCGAAGGTGCCTGTCATCGGAAAACCGTTGACGAGCCTGTATCAATTTGTTTATTAAAACGAATCGTGGGAGATAATGGCCTCGAACCAACAGCTCCGGAAGTTGAAAAAACAGGCAAAAAAGTAGCTGTAATTGGTGCCGGTCCGGCCGGATTGGCGGCGGCCTATTACATGCAACTAAAAGGAATTGATGTAACGCTGTTTGATAAAAATGATAAAGCCGGCGGTCTGCTTCGCACCGAATTGAGTGAAGAAGTTTTGCCAATGAATGTATTGGATAAAGAAATTGAAGCGATTATAAAAACCGGAGTTGAATTTCGCGGAGGACACATGATTGGAGCCGCTGAGTTTGAACAGCTGAAAAAGGATTTTGATGCTATCGTTCTGGCATCGGGTGTAATTTCTGATGATTCAGAAAAGTACGGTTTAAAAGCCAATCCAAAAGGAATCGACGCAGATAAAACAACCTATCAAACATCCGACGAGAAAGTCTTTGCCATTGGAAATGTATTGCGTTCATCGCGTTTGGCAGTGCGTTCCGTTGGGCAGGGAAAAGAAGTGGCATTTTCAGTTTTACAATTCCTGGCCGGTCAGGAGATAAAAGGAGAGCCGCGATTATTTAATTCGCGCTTCGGAAAAATGGTTGCCGATGAGTTTGCCGAATACCTGAAAGAGTCGGTGGAAGGTAAACGGAAGATTCCGGAACAAGGAAAGAATGCCGGTTTTACAAGGGAAGAAGCGATTGCTGAAGCAAAGCGGTGTTTGCATTGCGATTGTCGCGCTATTGATAATTGTAAACTGCGTGAATATTCCGATCAGTATCAGGTGGATCAGAAACGCTTTAAAACCAGCGAGCGCCGAAAAATTACAAAAGAGATCAATAATGATGTGGTGATTTATGAACCACAAAAATGTATAAAATGCGGAATTTGTGTGCGCCTCACCGGGAAATACAAGGAGAAGTTTGGTTTTACCTTTATCGGCAGAGGTTTTGATGTGGAGATTGGCGTTCCGTTTAACGAAGACCTGAAACTGGGCTTGACCGACACAGCACGAAAAGTTGCTGCAGGTTGCCCAACCGGAGCCATCTCGTTGAAAAATGATGAATGAAGAATGTCGATTAACGATTTTAGATTGAGTCGGCAATTGGCAAATCGCAATTGGCAAACTAATGTTTCCTATGTGTCTATTGTGGTTCAAAGAAATAAAAATCCAGCGTGTTGATTAATGATTTTAGTAGTAAATCTACAATCGAAATTCGTTAATCAATATTCGCAAATCAAAGAAATGATGAAGTATTGGATAGTTACTTTTTTAATAATACTGAGTTTTGGAGCTGTTGCTCAGCCTTCCGATTCGTGGCCCATTTTTCGCGGAGAACAGCATCTGACCGGAGTTTCGAAAACGATACTGCCAGATGCTCCGGATCTTTTATGGGTTTTCGAAACCGGTGATAATATCAAATCAGCACCGGTGGTAGCGAACAATAAAGTGGTGATCGGTTCTACCGATGGTTTTGTTTATTGTATTGATACTTCGGGTGAATTGTTGTGGAAATTTAATACCGAAAATTCAATTGAAGCGCCTGCTCTTATTCTGAATAATACGGTTTACGTTGGGAATTTGGATGGGATGCTATTCGCACTAAATCTCGATAATGGCGAAAAACTCTGGGATTACGAATGTGAAAACCAGATCGTAGGCTCGGCAAACTGGTGGACGGAAGGTGGAACAACCTATATTTTTATGGGCAGTTACGATTACTATCTTCACTGCGTTGATGCTAAAACCGGAGAACTGAAATGGAAATACGAATCGGATAATTTTATTAACGGAGCAGCGGCCTGTGCCAATGGAAAGGCCATCTTTGGTGGCTGCGACGGCTATCTTCACGTGGTTGACGTAACAACAGGTAAGCTGGTGAAAAAAATTGATGTGGCAACATATGTAGCCGGATCGGTTACCATTGAAAACGATAAAGCTTATGTGGGCGATTACGATGGCCGCTTCTTTCAGGTTGATATCGAAAATAACAAAACTACATGGTTGTGGTCTGATGAAAAAACCAACCTGCAGTTTATTGCATCGCCGGCTTTGTTAGGCGATAAAGTATTAACGGCCAATCACAACAAGTTTTTATACTGTTTCAATAAAAATACAGGAGAGAAACTTTGGGAATACAACACCGGTCGACAGGTGGAAGCCTCTCCGCTAATTGTTAAAAATAAGGTAGTTGTGGCGAATATGCGTGGCGACTTAGCCATTGTGAACCTTTCGGATGGAAAGCCTGTTTGGACTTATGAAATAGGAAGTCAGATCATTAGTAATCCTGCGGTTGCCAACGGAAAGCTCTTTGTTGGAGCTTACGATGGCAACATTTATTGTTTTGGAGCCCCTCTTTAATCTTCCCGATGGGGAGAAATTGATAAATGCTCCCGTGCCTGCTGTCTTCTTTAATTGAAAGAAAAAGTTAGAGATTATTATTGTGAAATGTGTAACATGCCAGAATTTAAGATATAAAGTTCTCCCCCGCGGGGGAGTTAGAGGGGGCTTATTATGAATATAATTCAAATCATACCCGGATCAGGTGGCAGTTTTTATTGTGGTAATTGTCTGCGTGACAGCAAATATGTTGATGCCTTACGAAAACTGGATCACCAGGTGATAAAAATCCCCATGTATTTGCCGCTTTTCTCCGATGAACATGACATCTCCGACATCCCGATTTTTTATGGTGCCATAAGCACTTACCTTAAGCAGGTTTATCCCATTTTCAGAAAAGCACCGGCTTGGTTCGATAAGCTGCTGAACTCAAAACCAATGATGAAAATGGCTGCTTCCATGGCAGGATCTACCCGTGCCAAAGGACTGGAAGATATGACCATTTCGATGTTGCTGGGCGAACAGGGTGAGCAAAAGGAAGAGCTGGAAAAAATGGTTGATTGGATTGCTGAGCATTGTAAACCCGATGTAATTCATATATCCAATGCGTTGTTGCTTGGTTTGGCCAAACGTTTGAAAGAAAAGGTTGGTGTTCCGGTGGTTTGTTCGCTTCAGGATGAGGATGTTTGGGTTGATGCCATGCAACCACAGTTTCAGCAGCCAATTTGGGATTTAATGCATGAACGTGCCCAGGATGTGGATGCGTTGGTTGCCGTCAGTAATTATTTTGCCGGTGAGATGAAAAAACGCATGCGCCTCGACGATAAAAAGGTGCACACATTTTACCTGGGAGTTGATGTGGAGGATTATCCATACATTCCTGTTATGGAGAAACCGAAAAATGTTGGTTATATTTCGAGAATGTGCCACAAAGACGGTTTCGATATTGTGGTGGATGCTTTTATCGAATTGAAAAAGAAAGCCGGCTTTGAGGAGGTGAAACTGATTGCTACAGGAGGATTGACCGGTGATGACAAAAAGTTTTTTAAAGAACAAAAACATAAGCTGAAAGAGGCTGGTTTGTTACATCAGTTTGAAGTGGTGGAAGAGTTTGAAGGAGCTGCCCGCCATGAATTTTTTAAGCAAGTGGCTATGATCT
>NZ_JBFHGM010000204.1:0-9374 GCF_041583095.1 Draconibacterium sp. | reverse complement strand
CCTTCTCGTCAGAAGGTTCTGTTTCCATACGATCGTTATCTCGCAGCTGCTCAAAATGAATATCCGTTTTCTTTTTTCGTATATCGCTGATGGCTGTATTTAGTGCCACGCGATACATCCAGGTGCTGAATTTCGCCTCATTCCGAAAATTGGGAAACGAGCGCCAGAGTTGCAGGCAAATCTCCTGAAAAAGATCTTCGCGATCTGTTTGTCCGTTGGCATAAAACAGTGTTATTTTGTGGATTATTGCCTGGTGCTTTTCAATCAGCTCGCTAAACTCAGTTTTATTTGCAATTTGGTTTTTCATTTTTTGCTCTTCACCCTGTATGTCGTAAAAGCAGGTAAAAAACTACAACTTCAGATCATTTTTTTTATAAAATACGTTGTATTCCCTTTACGAGGCTTACGATACAGGGATTCTGAAATTAGTAAATATCTCTGTTTATACAATTGGTCTTCATCTTTTGGTGGCCGGTTTTAGCACAGTTTTAGGGCCGATACTTTTAAAACGGGCAAAATAAATGGAATGGAACGAAAATGATTATTATATTTGTTTGCATCGAAAAAAAGATACAGGGCAAACGTTAGCATGCAAAAAATACGCTTAAACATTTTAGGATTATCGGTAAGTCAAACCCAATCGGGGGCTTATGCGTTGGTGTTGGCAGAAGAAGATGGAGAACGCAGAATTCCTATAATTATCGGACCGGTTGAAGCACAGGCAATTGCCATTCAGTTGGAAGGATTAAAACCTCCGCGGCCACTTACTCACGATTTAATAAAAAATATTGCTCTGGCGTTTGATATCGCTTTGCTGGAGGTAACCATATATAAGCTGGAAGAAGGCATTTTTTATTCCGAGCTTTTGTGTGAGATGAACGGCAAAGAGATTCGGATTGATTCGAGAACATCAGATGCAGTGGCTTTGGCTTTACGTTTCAGGTGCCCGATTTATACCTCGGAAGAAATTTTACAGAAAGCCGGAATTGTATTGGAATCGGATGATGAAGACTCTCCGGTGCGCAGTATGATGGATGAAGAAGAGCCCGAAACGACCGGTTCTTCGTATTCGCAATATTCAACAAGTGATTTGCAGGAATTGCTGAACGAGGCCATCGAAGACGAAGATTATGAAAAGGCATCGATTATTCGCGATGAATTGAATAAACGAGAGAAGTAAGTTAGAAACGCATAATTAACAATCACCCCTATCGCTACTTCATAGCGATTGTCCCCTCAAGGGGACAGGAGGACCAAAGGGACGACAGGGGTGAAAGGAAATGAAAAAACACTCAATGAAACGCATGATAATGTTGCTGGTAGTAATTACCGGCATTTTCTTTATCCAACCGTTGGCGGCACATGCCGGCGAAACAATGCTTGCAGCAGCCGACGCAGCAGCACAACAAACCGATACTTCAAATATTCTTTTGGCAAAAGAACGACAAACGCCTTTCTCAATTATAACCCTTTTTCGGGGATTGTTGGGAATGGTGGTGTTGGTTTTTGTGGGGTATATATTTAGTTCCGATCGCCGTAATATACCCTGGCGAACAGTCGGAATTGGTTTAGCCATGCAAATTTTGCTGGCGCTTGGTGTTTTGTATGTACCCGTTGTACAAACGGGGTTTGAGTTTTTTGGAAAGATATTCGTTAAGGTGCTCGACTTTACCAAAGAGGGAAGTATCTTTCTTTTGGGCGACCTGATGGATGCCGATACCTATGGTTATATTTTTCTTTTCCAGGTGTTGCCAACAATTATCTTTTTTTCGGCCTTAACCAGTTTGTTATTCTACTGGGGCATTATTCAAAAAATTGTGTACGGGCTGGCTTGGGTGTTTACCAGAGTCCTTCGAATTTCAGGAGCAGAAGCGCTTTCTGTTGCCGGGAATATTTTTCTTGGACAAACCGAATCACCACTGATGATTAAAGCCTACCTTGATAAGATGAGCAAATCAGAGATTCTGTTGGTAATGACCGGTGGAATGGCAACGCTTGCAGGAGGTGTTTTAGCGGCATACATTGCTTTGCTTGGCGGCGACGATCCGCAATTGCGGCTGGAATTTGCCAAGCACCTGCTTACTGCATCGGTTATGGCGGCTCCGGCAGCTATCGTATTCTCGAAAATGCTTGTTCCACCAACCGACGCAATTAATAAAACCATTGATGTGAATCGCGATAAAATTGGCAGCAACGTTCTCGATGCCATTACAAACGGAACAACAGAAGGTGTAAAACTGGCTGTAAATGTGGCTGCAATGCTTTTGGCTTTTATTGCTTTTATTGCCATGTTCAATTTTATATTTACCAAAGTGGGCGCCATCACACATTTAAATGATGTTATTGCCAATATTACCGATGGAAAATACGATGAACTGTCGCTGCAGTTTATATTGGGTTATACCTTTTCGCCTATAATGTGGCTGATTGGTGTTTGCCCGGAAGATATTGCTGTGGTTGGTCGTTTACTGGGCGAGAAGCTGATTCTGACCGAATTTATAGGATACGTTTCGCTAGCCGACCTAAAAGCCGCCGGTGCGTTTGCCGAAACCAAGTCGATTATTATGGCCACTTATATATTGTGTGGTTTTGCCAATTTTTCATCCATCGGTATCCAGATTGGAGGAATCGGTGCGCTGGCACCAAAACGTCGGGTACTGCTTTCGCAATACGGAATGCGTGCGCTGCTGGCGGGCACACTGGCCTCGTTGATGAGTGCTACTATTATTGGGATGATTTTAGGTTGACAGTAGATTATTAGTTCGGCAATTAGAAAAAGTATCAGATGTAATTTTATCTCCTTCACATTTCAAGGTCCTTGTCAGATCATTTATACATTACTTCAAATAATAATTCCATTTCTACATCCTCTCTATTGATGAAATCCGATTGTTTTTCTTTTAAGGTGTAGGTGAGGATAATAGGTTTCGATTTATTCATCCCTTCATTGCAGTTGTAAATGAACTTCTAACAAAATTTAGCTGAATCCTCATATTGCGAAGTTTCTAAATTGTATTTTTCCCGGCATTTCAAATGCTTGCAAACAAAAAGAATGTTATTGTATCATGCAAAAAAGAGTAAGATTTGTAACGTTTTTCTTCATTCTCTGTATATTATTACTGGTTGCATTTTATTGAACAACAGTGTATTCGTATTTTAAATTGAAAATATAAACAGTGGCTCACAGCATCACATGAGTTTTCGTGTAGTAAACAATTAGATCGAAACTCTTTTAATAATTAAATGTGAACTTTTTTAGGGGTAAAAGGTTACAGCATTGTTTAACAATTGTGAGCAAATAAGAGTGATAAAAAATACAATCGAGTATGATTGTAAATTGTGAATGTGGTTGAATCGAATGATTCAATTGCGGGTATCCCGAATATTCATGGGATTTAAAACTTAAAAACAAAAACTATTTAGGCTGTACAACTAATTGTATTGTATATGTGCACATAATTGTGCAATACATAATTATTCATTAATCTATCAAATTTATTTTCAATGAAAAAACTGACGCTATTTCTTATTTGTACTCTTATAGTAGGTGTACAAATAGCAAGTGCACAGGTTAGGAGCGTTTCCGGAACCGTATTAAATTCTGAAGACAACACTCCAATACCGGGTGTATCAGTAAGTGTTAAAGGAACCACCGTTGGTACAGTAACCAATATTGATGGTGTTTATTCCTTCGACATTCCAACAGATGCGCAAACAATTGTGTTTTCGTTTGTTGGTATGAAAACAGTTGAGATGCCGGCAACAGGTTCTGTAATTAATGTTAACCTTGAGTCGGATGTATTAGGACTTGATGAAGTGATTGTAACTGCGTATGGTACATCAACTAAGCAGGCATTTACCGGCTCTGCCGATGTAGTGGGGGCTGAAGAATTATCATCACGCAATGTTACTTCTCCAATTGCAGCAATTGAGGGTAGAGCAACAGGAGTACAATTTACTTCTGCATCAGGGCAACCAGGTTCTTCACCTAATCTTGTTATTCGCGGTGTAGGAACACTTAATGGAAGTTCTGATCCGTTGTATATTGTTGATGGTATACAGTATGAAGGTTCGTTAAATACAATTAACCAGGAAGATATCGAATCTTTTACGATCCTTAAAGATGCTGCTTCTACGTCATTGTACGGGTCAAGAGCCGCGAATGGTGTAGTTTTAATCACTACTAAAAATGGTACTAAAGGTGATATTAAAACTTCGGTATCTGCCCAGGTAGGTATCGTAAGCCGGAGTATTCCGAGCTACGATGAAGTTTCTCCGGGGCAGTACTATGAAATGATGTGGCAGGCTTTAAAAAATTCGAGTGCAGGTGGCGGAGATGCGGCCTATGCTTCCGCAAATATTTACAACAGTTTAGGGTATAACCCATTTAATGTGGCAAATAACCAAATTGTTGGAACTGACGGAATGTTAAATCCGGGAGCAAGCGTAATTTATAAGAGCTTAGACTGGTATGATGAAATGGAACAAACCGGGTTGAGAACAAATTACAATGTTAATGTTGCCGGAGGAGGCGACAGGCATAAAGTATTCTTTTCTGCTTCGTACCTGGATGAAGAAGGATATGTGGTTACAACCAATTTTAATCGTATTACTTCGCGTTTAAATGCCGAATTCGATGCCACCGATTGGTTAAAACTAGGAGGTAGTGCAAACATTACCCTTACCGAATCTGCCGGTCCAACTTCAGCAGGAACAGGTAGTATTGTAAACCCTTTCGGATTTGCGAAAAACATAGGATCAATTTATCCTGTATATGTAAATGACCTGGATGGAAACATAGTATTGGATGCCGGAGGAGAGCCTGTTTTTGATGCCGGTGAAGGTTATTCTGAATACAATATTGGTTCAAGGCCGATAAATCAAGGTCGTCATGCTCTTCAGGAATTGATGTTAAATGATGAAACTACAAGAAATAATACCTACGGAGTTCGATTCTTTGCCGACTTCGAAATAATTGAGGGGCTTAATCTTAGGTTGAATTACGGTAGAGATATAAATGAAGGTCTTGAAAAAGAATATGAAAACCATATTATTGGCGATGCCCAACCAACCGGAAGATATGGAGAAGACAGGTACCGGAGAGATGTTGAAAACTTCAACCAGATTTTAACCTTCAAAAAATACTTTAATGAGGTTCACAGTGTAGACATTACAGCAGGACATGAAAGCTTCCAGCGTATTTATTCGGGTATCGATGGTACTTCGATTAAACAAGTTGCTACAGGTATTTATGAATTTGACAATTTTGCCGAGCCAATTAGTTTAGGTGGTGCTACTACTGAAAAAACTATTGAAGGTTACTTCTTAAGAGCCAACTATAATTTCGACGGTAAATATTATATCAGTGCGTCAGTAAGAAGAGATGCTTCTTCTGTTTTTGATGAAAAATCAAGATGGGGTAACTTCTATTCAGTTGGTGGTTCCTGGAGAATAGATCAGGAAAATTTCATGAAAAATGTAAGTTGGGTTAATCATTTAAAACTCCGCGCTTCATATGGTCAGGTAGGTAACGATGATCTGGGCGACTTCTTCTTATCTCAACCAAGATACGGACTGACATCAAACGCAGGTAATCCTGCTATTTACTGGTCAGAAATTGGTAATGCCGATCTTCAATGGGAAACGGTTGGAAGTTTCGACGTAGCCCTGGAATTTGGTTTATTCAATAACCTTATTGATGGTTCGGTTGAATATTACAAGAAGAATTCAACTGACCTGCTTTATGATTTACCTATTCCTTTAAGTAATGGTTTAAATACTGTGCCTTCGAACATTGCCGATCTGTATAATTCAGGAATTGAAATAGGATTAACCGGACATATCATTGACAAGGGGGAATTTAAATGGGATATGACAGTACAGGCATCGACGTTTAAAAATGAGATTACGAAAATTCCAGATCCTTTTATCGATGGTTCAAAAAGATGGGCAGAAGGTAGATCAATCTATGATTTTTATATACTTCAAACTGCAGGTGTAGACCCGGATACAGGAGATCAATTGTTCTGGATGTTTGAATTTGATGAAGATGGTAATAGTGTACCTGTTTTGGATGATAATGGGAATCAGGAAACCACAAATGATTGGGAAGAAACTGAAAGAGCCTACACAGGAGACAACTCCATACCTGATGTTTTAGGATCAGTATCGAATTATTTTAGTTATAAGGGATTCGACCTGAATGTTTTAGTGACATATGGTATCGGCGGAAAATTTTTGGATTATGGATATGCTAATATGATGCATAGTGGTACTTATGGTAGATCGCTTCATCCTGATATTTTGGATGCATGGAGAAATCCGGGCGATGTAACCAATGTGCCCAGAATGGAAAACGGAAATGTTGATTTAGTGCAAACACAATCTTCCCGTTTTTTAACAGATGCGTCTTTCTGGACCTTGAAAAATGTTAGCTTAGGCTACACTTTTGACGGTTCTGTTACCGAGAGAATTGGTGTTGACAATTTAAGATTATCACTTACCGGAGAGAATCTATATCTAAAAAGTAAGCGGAAAGGACTCGATCCTCAATACAACTTGTCAGGAACACCTGAGGGTAATGATTTTAACCCATCGAGAGTATTCTCGATTGGATTGAATGTTACATTTTAATCATAAAAAATAATTAAAACATAATAACTATGTTTAAAAAGATAATCTTGTTACTTGTAATAGTAGCTATTGCAACAACATCGTGTCAGGAAGACTTTCTGGAAACA
Organism: Draconibacterium sp.; assembly: GCF_041583095.1. Classification (NCBI taxonomy): domain Bacteria; kingdom Pseudomonadati; phylum Bacteroidota; class Bacteroidia; order Marinilabiliales; family Prolixibacteraceae; genus Draconibacterium; species Draconibacterium sp. Next base: position 2,634 of record NZ_JBFHGM010000204.1, on the reverse strand, counting down.
AAACCAACAGATGCTATTTCTTCTGGTGATGCTTTGGCATCTGCTGAAAATATGGCACTTATTCTAAATGGCCTGCATCGTTTATTATATGCTCAGCCACAAACCATGCTTTCGGGAGGAGATAGCCAAAGGTCAGGAAATCATTACTGGATTCCTCTAGGAGATAATTTAGCAGGCGGTGTAATTCACAGTGCCAGGGCAAACAATTTGGGTTGGCAAGACGATACACAATGGATTTCTCATAATCAGGAAACATCTTTAACAACTAAACAGTTGTGGTATCAACGCTATCATATCATTGCCAGTGCCAACGCCATAATAAATAAAGCTGCCGACGGTACTATCGCTGAAGATGCAAAATTTAAAGAAATTATAGGACAAGCCTATACCTATAGAGCATATGCCTATCTTTCATTGGTTCAGCACTTTGCTAAAGGCTATCTGATTGGCAACCCGGCCACAGATCCAGGCGTGCCTTTATTATTTGCTTCTGAAGCACCTTTTACAAGTGCGCCCAGATCTACAGTAAAAGAAATTTATGATCAGTGTGTATCAGATATTAATAGTGCTATAAGTTATTTTGAGGGAGCAACTGCAAGGCCAACCGGTAATGCATCCGACAAATCTCAACTAAATATTGACGTTGCGTATGGTTTAAAAGCTCGCATAGCATTAAATATGGGGGAATGGAGAACAGCAGCGGATGCAGCGGCGATGGCACGTCAGAATTATCCAATTATGGATAAGGATGATTATTATTCAGGCTTTAATTCAACCTTACTTCCTGAAGTAATTTGGGGAAGTAATGTAATTAGTACTGAAACAACTTTTTTCCGTTCGTATTTTTATTTAATGTGTAATACATTTAACGGGAGTCAAAATCGAAATAATCCAAAAATTATGGATAAGCGGTTATACGCTCAAATTCCGGATACTGACTATAGAAAAGGGTTGTTCTTAAAAGATGCTCCAAATTCAAATACTTCTGCGGCTAACGGTATGGGTGGCTGGGATAATAATACCAACCCGTTGTATACAACAGAAGAAGAATTTGATGCAGAAATTGACCGACTTGCCAGTGTATATGGATGGACTTCCGCTCATAACACGCATCCGTATATGCACGTAAAAATGCGACAAAAGTCACCCGGAACTACAGATCCGGATGATATTATTTTAATGCGTTCGTCTGAAATGTATTTGATAGAAGCAGAAGCAGAAGCCATGTTAGGCAATATTGAAGCTGCACAAAATGCATTAAAACCGTTGGGCGAAGAACGCGACAGCGCTTATGATGTTACCATGTACGATACTAAAGAAAAATTAATGGAACATATTAAGTTCCAGAGAGCTTTAGAATTATGGGGAGAAGGATTTCTTTACACGGATAAGATACGTTGGGACGAAGGAATTGACCATGCTGCAGATGGTGGTTCCGGTGCTTCTGCCGGTTTGTACCAAAGCGGATTCCAGCAAGATAAACCATCAGTTAATGCTGAGTGGATATTTAAAATTCCGCAAGAAGAAATTGATGCGAATCCAAACTTAGGTCCTGGCGATCAAAATTAATCTTTAGCAGATATTTGAATTGGTCAGTCCTAAATAAACTCTAAAGATTATTGGCTAATTTAACAGTATCACAGACCGTTTAAAATCAGTTTTAAACGGTCTGTTTTTTTTACCGTTTGAATGTATCTGCTTTAGAGGATATGCTCCAATCTTAATTGTTTTTAAATATTATTACTGAGTAAGTCTTCGTGCACTAGATAATAGATGGAATTCATTATAGTTCGTTCCAAATCGAAGTCTTTATATTTAACATGTCGGCTAGGTTGTAATAGTCGAGATAATTTTGGGTTATGTTATGCTGCAACTATATTGATTCGCCTCCAATATTAATTCAAGTTTAACAGATACTAATTTAGAGCGAATTTAAAAAAGGTGAGATTTGTCATTATTTTCACTGCTTTTTCTTGTTTTTCCTTTTTTCTGAATTTGATTTTAACCCCATTCAATTTCAAATTTTGCAGCTATTTTTTGTTCGATAAAAAATTCACCCCGTCCAAAATTTAAAAATCAGGGTTGAAAAATGAATCGATCGAAACCTGAACCCTGTTTTAACGAGTTGTTGTAAAATGTATTTGCGGGCTTTTAAAGTGTCAGAAAAATGTGCAAAAAAGTAAATAAATGATTTTCGGGGAGCTTTAAAACTGTCAAATTATTAAAGTCATATTCTATTTTTGGTCATCGAAATCAAAAAATATTTAAGAAAATGATGTTTGACAAAGGACTAACTACCTTTATGATTGTGGCTACCAGTTTGGTGATGTTAATGACTCCCGGGCTGGCTTTCTTTTACGGCGGTTTGGGCTGTAAAAAAAATATCCTGAGTATTATGATGCAGAGTTTTGTGTCGTTAGGAATTACAACTATTCTGTGGATTAGCTTTGGCTACTCTATGTGTTTTAGTGGAACCCTGGTCGACGGAAATGATTTTTTCGGCATCATTGGAAATTTCGATAAAGCTTTTCTGAACGGAGTTACATCAAGTACACCCTTGTCGCCCGACCGTAACTTCCCGGAATATATTTTTGTGGCCTACCAAATGATGTTTGCCATTATCACTCCTGCCTT
>NZ_JBFHGM010000203.1:0-9428 GCF_041583095.1 Draconibacterium sp. | reverse complement strand
CTGGATCGACGATTTGAAAATCAGAGGTGGCTGGGGACAAACCGGTAACCAGTCGGGAGTTGGCGACTATGCTTATTTGCAACGTTACAACATCACTCGTCAGGCCTGGTTCGAAACCGGAAAGGAAGATGCCTTGCCATTGATTACGCAGGCTAACCTTCGTACCTCCGACCTTACATGGGAAACGACTTCGCAGGTTAACCTTGGTTTGGATGCAACACTGTTTGCCGACCGCGTAACGATTGCAATGGACTATTATTCGAAACACACCGAGGATATGCTGATGTATGTTTCGTTGCCGGCAGGTGCTGCAGCATCAAGCAATATTGTTCGAAACGAAGGTGAAATGATGAACCGCGGTGTTGAGTTATCGGTAAGCTCACGCAACTTTACAGGTGCTTTCACCTGGAACACCGACTTTAATATTTCGCATAACACTAACGAATTGAAAAGCCTTGAATTACAGCAGATTTATTACGATGCTGAAACAACCGATGCTTTTCACCAAATTCGTGTTGTACGTAACGAACCAGGTCGTGCGTTGGGTGGATTCTACGGTTATATAAGCGATGGAGTTGATCCGGAAACAGGAGAACTGATGTACCGCGACACAAATGAAGACGGAAAAATTACAGCGTCAGACAGAACCTATATTGGCGACCCGAACCCGGCCTTTACTTTTGGGTTAACCAACTCGTTTTCGTACAAAGGTTTTAGCGTTAACGTGTTTCTGCAGGGAGCTGTTGGAAACGACATCTTTAATGCATCGAAAGGTGATGTGATGGGGATGTACGATTTGAAAAACCAATCTACTGAAGTGCTTCACCGCTGGCGTACTCCCGGACAAATTACCGATGTACCAAAAGCCGGTTTTGTTATGCAGCCATCAAGTTATTTTATTGAAGACGGCAGTTACCTGCGTGTAAAAGACATCACTTTCTCTTACAACTTCAATGGTGGAATTTTAAACAAACTGGGAGTTTCGCGTTTACAACCTTATGTTACCGCAACCAACCTGTTAACACTTACCGACTATAGCGGAATGGATCCTGAAGTAAACCAATGGGGAAACAGCGGTGCCGTTCAGGGTATCGATTGGGGAACCTACCCACACAGTAAGACTTTTGTTTTTGGGTTGAATGTTGAATTTTAAATCAAATGAAACGAGCATGGAAATAGTTCGCACTACAGCAGATGTTTAAACCGCGAGTTCCATGTGATACCATATAAATAGACAATTTTAATCACATGAAAATGAAGACAAGATATATTTTATCCATTCTTATCATATCCTTGCTGGCAGCTTGCTCCATGGATTATGATCCTTTAGATACCTATTCGGATGTAACTGAAGGAGTGAGCGAGGACAGCGTTCAGGTTGTATTTGAAGATAAAGCTGACGTTTTAGCGCACAGGCAAACACTACTTAATTTGTACAAAAACAGCCAGGAGCACTGGTACCTCGACATGTTATTGCTGGCCGAATCGCACTCGGATAATGCTTATGCAGGATCGCCAGGCGCTGAAACTACACCTTTCGAGGTAAACTCGATTGAAGGATCGAATACCAACCTGAGAAGAGACTGGAACAGCCACATGGGAAATATTGCCCAGGCCAACCGCTTGATCAGTTTTATTGACGATGTAAATGATCCGGCCTTAACAGATGCTGAAAAGCTTCAGTATAAAGCCGAGGCGAAAATATTAAGGGCAATGATCTATTTTGATATGGTTCGCATTTGGGGAAATGTTCCATTGGTAACAACAGTTGCCGGCGACATTACTTCCGAAACCATTGACGATGTTTACCCGGCTTATTTCCCGCCGCAAACCGATGCTTTAACCATCTATCAGCAAATTGAAGCCGACCTTTTGGAAGGATTGCAATACGCTCCTGGCAATGATCCATCGGATAAAACACAGTTCTCAAAATCGGTTGCCCGTGCTTTGCTGGCTAAAGTATATGCCGAAAAACCTTTGCGCGATTACGACAAAGTAATTCAGTATGCCGACGAACTGGCTGCCGATGGTTATGAACTGGTTGACGAGTACAGCGATTTGTTTGGTGTTATACTAACCGATCCGAACGCGCCACCTTCGCAGGAAAATAAAGCAATTGATGCCAAAGCCCGCAATACCAAAGAGACCATTTATGAAGCACAATATTTCCCGGGAAATACCAACTGGGCAACCTGGATGTATGGTCGTCCGCTTAACGACTGGACTTTCTATTTTACCTGGGCGAAGTGGATCACTCCATCACGCGATCTGATTAAAGCTTTTAAAAGCGAAGTTGGCGACAAACGCTTCGCCGAAACGGTTGTTTTTTACAGTTGCGGTTGGAATATCTATTATCCGGCTGATAATTATGCGTTTATGTACAAGTGCCGCAGTGCCTACAACAGTACAATTAAAATGCGTTATGCCGATATTCTTTTGCTAAAAGCTGAGGCGCTGATCGGAAAAGGAGATTACAGTGGAGCAGCTCAGATTATCAACCAAACCCGCCAGCGCGCAGGTTTGAACAATCTGCCAGCATCAGCATCAGCTAGCGAGGAGGCAATTACTGAGGCTTATCTGAAAGAACGCCGCCTTGAGCTGGCAATGGAAGGCCAGCGCTGGTTCGACCTTGTTCGTTTAGAGAAAGTAGAAGAAGTAATGAATGCAGTATACGCCAAAGACGAAGGACGTCCGGCACAGGTTTATCCGTTTACAAGCCTTTCGTATATCCTTCCTGTTCCGCAGGATATTATTGACCAGAATCCAAACCTGGTACAAAATCCCGGATATTAGAATTCAAACCGAAAAATATAAAAGAGAGTAAAATGAAACCTTTATATAAAATTTTTATTTTAACCGGGATAATTGCCTTGTTATTTGCTTCATGCGAAGACGAATACGGCCCCCGAAAAGAATCTACACCTTTTATTGAGACGGGAACAGTTAGCCCTTCCAGTTTTATATTTGGCGACTCAATTACCTTGTCGGCAAGAATTACCGATCCGGCTACAATGCTTACTTCGCTGGCTTACGAGCTGGTGTCGGAAGGACGAACTGTAGTAAGTGGCGAAATTCCATTAGCCGGCGACGATTATGAGGTTGAACAAGCGATTTATGTTCCCTTATTAGCCGATCAGGCCGATAATTCTGCGGTTCAGATAAAGTTGGAAGCCCGGAATGTGCTCAAAGGTTCGGTTAGTACTGAAATTACAGAACTGACAGGGAATCGCCCCATTTACAGTCGGCTGTACCTGGTTACCGACAACGGTAGCGTGGTTAGTTTAGAGTCATCAGACAACAACCGGTTTGTGGGCAACGACTTAACGCTGGAAACATCGGTGAATTATAAAATTGCTGAAAAGCTTAATTCAGACTATTCGATTGACTACAGTGGCGATGTTTATGGCAATGTAAATGGGAAATTGGCCATGATCGACCAAAGTGGCGAGTCGGCTTTTGCATACACGCCTGATGCCGATTACACAAAAACTTTCGTTTTCGACAATTTCGCTTTTACAGCGGCAACCACCGGAAGCCAGTTGGGTGACGATGATTTGGCTCTTTCTGCATTCGCCAATCAGGATGTTAACGGCGAAGCTTTCCGCACACTTACGCGCACACTGGAAAAGGGAAAAACCTACACCGTGTTTGGACAGTTGGGCGATGCTGCGAATATTTACAATCCCGATTTTTTCGAGCGCACAGCCGACAGCCGTGTAACTTTCCTTGGAGAAACAGGTGAATACACCATTTACTACAACCCGGTTCGAAAAAACATTTTTGTTGGCGTTGATAATCCTGCATATCCGCAATACCTTCTGGCTTGTGGTTACGGTTTGGGTTATCCAACAAACGTAAGCACCGATGCAATTGGCGCTGTTTACCCGGGCCATACCCGCGTTCATACCAGCTGGGGTTTCGGAAATGTGCTGAATTACGTGTTGTTCCGCCAAATCGGTGATGGCATTTACCAGGGAACATTCTTTACGCCGGGCGATCACGATCATTTTGCCGGATTCAAACCTTTTGAAAATACCGGTTGGGGAAATGAGAAAAAAGCAGGTCAGTTTACGTTTACCGGCGAACAGATCATTTCAGGCGATAACGATTGGACCATTCCGAATGGTGAGAACGATCCGCTTGTTGAATCAGCCAACTATCGTTTTACAATCAACTTAAACGATAACACGGTAAACATTGAAAAAGTAACGCTTTAATACAATGAGGAAATTATTCGATATAAAATTTATTTTGCTGATAGCGCTGCTTTGCTGTGGTTTTGTGGCCTGTAGCGATGATAATAGCGGTGAAATTGAAGAACCTGAGCAGCCGGAACCGGAAACAGGAGATGTTACACTTTACATCACTACCAATACCCGGTCGTTGGATTTTGCAACAAAAGCGGTTGACTTTAGCGATAAAAGCAATATGTCGCCAACAACCATTAATTTGGAGCCGGAAACACGCTACCAGACAATGGATGGTTTTGGAGCGGCAATTACCGGTTCAACCTGTTATAATCTGTTACAGATGACAGAAGATAACCGGGAGAAGTTTTTGAAAGAAACTTTCTCGCCAACAGAGGGAATGGGCTACAGTTACGTTCGTATTGCCATCGGTTGTTCCGACTTTTCGCTTAGTGAATACACTTGTTGCGATACCGAGGGAATTGAAAACTTCGGACTTACTTCGGAAGAAACCGATTACGTGATTCCGATTTTACAGGAAATTCAGGCAATTAATCCTGATCTTAAAATTTTGGGATCACCCTGGACTTCCCCACGCTGGATGAAAGTGAATAACCTTACCGATTTGCAGCCATTCAATTCGTGGACAAGCGGTCAGTTAAATCCGGCGTATTATGCCGATTATGCCACGTATTTTGTAAAGTGGATTCAGGTTTTAAAGGAATACGGAATCGATATTTATTCGGTTACTCCACAAAACGAACCGCTTAACAGAGGTAATTCAGCGTCGTTGTATATGGGCTGGGAAGAACAACTTGAATTTGTGAAAAACAACCTGGTGCCTGCTTTTAAAGCAGCATCGTTGAACACAAAAATTTATTTGTTCGACCACAATTACAACTACGATAACATGGGCGAGCAGAATGATTACCCGGTGAAAATTTACAATGCAGGGATTGACGAAGATATTGTGGTCGGTGCAGCCTATCACAATTATGGTGGAAACAAGGAAGAGCTTTTGGATATACACGAAAAAGCTCCTGAAAGAGAGTTGATTTTCACTGAAACATCTATCGGTACCTGGAATGATGGCCGAAACCTGCAAAATCGGTTAATTGAAGATATGCGCGAAGTAGCACTGGGAACTGTAAATAACTGGTGTAAAGGAGTAATTGTATGGAACCTGATGCTCGACAGTGACAGAGGCCCCAACCGTGAAGGCGGGTGCCAGACTTGTTATGGCGCGGTGGATATCGACAGAGCCAGCTATTCTTCAATTACACGCAATTCGCACTATTACATTATCGGCCATTTGTCGTCGGTAGTTAAGCCAGGTGCAGTGCGCATCGGTACTTCGGGTTTTTCTGAGGCCGGATTTTACTACTCGGCATTCGAAAACACCGACGGAACTTATGCCGTGGTATTATTAAACAGCAATTCGGCTTCAAAAATGATAACACTCGACGATGGCACAAATCACTTCAGTTACGAAGTGCCTGCCAAATCGGTTATTTCATACCAATGGAAAAAATAAAATCTAACACAATGAAGAACTTAAAATATTTCATATTAAGCATTTTGGGTTTGGCTGTTTTGTCGTGTTCCGATGATATCAGCGAAATCGAACCGGCGGGAAATCCCGTTATGGAAATTGAAAACCAATTCTCCGATGTACATTTTGGAGATGTGCTTCCGTTTACTGTTTCGGTTAACGACGAAATTTCGCTATCGACACTAACTGCCATTCTTTATTTTGGCGAAGAAGAGGTGGAAAGAACGACAATTCGCACGAAAGAAAATGGTGAATATTCAGGTACAATAGAAATTCCTTTTGAGAAAGATATTCCCGATGGAACAGCTACTCTGGAATTTGTATTGCTGAACACAACAATGAATAGCAGTATTGAAACTTTCGATGTTCCAATAACTCGTGCGCAATACCCTTACCTGATTTTGGTAAGTGAAAACGCATCGTACCCCATGTTGCCAACCGGCGAAGAAAATGAGTATGCAGCTACTGAGGCATTCCCGTCAACGGATTTGTCGGCTTATATAAAAACGCCGGTGGTTGATGATAAAGGGACTGAAATCGTATTTGGCTGGGAAGCCGGAGAAATAACAAATGGCGTTTCAAAAGATATTCCTTTTGTAAACCCGGTTGGAGGAACGTATTCGGTAACATTTAACACTAAAACATATAAGGCGGGCCCATTCTTCGAAATTCTACTGAATGGTGAGAAGATGAATATGCTTGATAAAGAAAATTATCAGCTTGATATTGATCTGACGCAAGGGCAGGACGTAAATATTCAGGGTTTGGGAAATATTGCCGACTGGTGGATTGATGCTGATTATCTGACCACGCAGGAAGACGGCTTGTATACTTTTGTTCCGATTACAGGAAAATACCGGGTAACAGCTAATCTGGCACTAAACTATTTCAGAATTGAGGCCCTGGATGGCAACTCACCAGCTGTTTTAAATGCTGACGGAACAGGTGCCGTTTGGGTGATTGGCGAGAATGTTGGTAAACCATCGTTAGCAGATAAAACTGTTGGCTGGAGTCCTGACAATGCATTGTGTATGGCTCCAATTGGCGATAAAAAATACCAGTTGACTGTAGTTGGAGGTACAAATATCAGTACCGACGGAATCAACTTTAAATTCTTCCACCAAAAAGGTTGGGGAGGAGAATTTGGAGGAGATGCCATTTCAACAACAAGCGATATTGTTTTTATTGGCGACGGTACAAATGGCCGCGATAGTGGTAACCTCGGATTGGTTGATGGAGTTACCCTGGAAGACGGTGCTACTTATGTATTTACGGTTGATCTTTCGGCAGGAAACGATCAGGCAGTTTTAACAGTTACAAAAAAATAAGAGAGAGAAAAGGTAGATAGATAAAAGGTTGTGGGCTTCCCGAAATGGGAGGTCTCACAGCCTTTTTTGTTAGACGTTTTTGGCATTTCTGAAAAGAATGTTGAACGAACAAAAAGAAGATGATCATGAAGAATATTTTGAAAACGGTGGTTGGTGTTGTTGCTGTATCGGGTTTATTTATTGCCGGATGCACGAACAAGGAAGTGAATAAAGAAGTGGAGCAGCCACCGGTAGTTGTAAATCCCGAAAAAGTAAGTGTGTATGTAACGGCAAAAGATACCAATCTGAGGTTAGAAACAATTGGCGAATTTAGCTTGCAGACTACCGACCAGCCTTTGGAAACACAGCCTTTTGTTCTGATTGATCCGGCAAAGCAGTTTCAAACCATCGAAGGAATTGGAGCAGCTTTAACCGATGCTTCGGCCGAAACATTTTATAAAATGCCACGAAACATTCGGAAGGAAATACTTACTGCCTTTTACGACCCGGAAAAAGGAATAGGCTATAACTTTTCGCGCACAAACATCGCCAGCTGTGATTTTTCAACTGCATCGTACAATTATGTGGAGGAGAATGATTCGCTGCTGACCACTTTTAACGTTCAGCACGACGAACAATACCGTATTCCGTTTATAAAAGAAGCTATTGAAGCGGCAGGTGGCGAATTGAAGATGTTTGTTACCCCCTGGAGCCCTCCGGCATGGATGAAAAGCAATAATAATGTTTTGCTGGGGGGAAAACTGCTGGAGCAGTTTAAACCGGCCTGGGCAAACTATTACGTGAAGTTTATCGAAGAGTACGAAAAACACAACATTCCGGTTTGGGGGCTTTCGGTACAAAACGAACCTATGGCTGTTCAGCGGTGGGAATCGTGTGTATACACTGCTGATGAGGAACGCGATTTTATTAAGAAATATCTTGGTCCGACTTTGCACAGTAGTGGAATGAGCGATAAAAAGCTAATTGCCTGGGATCACAACCGCGACCAGGTTTATCAGCGTGCTACCACTATTTTAAGCGATCCGGAAGCTGCAAAATATGTTTGGGGCATTGGCTTTCACTGGTACGAACCCTGGACCGGTGGCGATATGCAGTTTGAAAATACAAAACTGGTAAACGATGCTTTCCCTGATGCAAAACTTATTTTTACAGAAGGTTGTGTTGAATCATTTGATATCAAGCGGGTTAACGACTGGGCTTTGGGCGAACGTTATGGCTACTCGATGTTGAATGATTTTAACAGCGGAACTGTTGCGTGGACCGACTGGAATATCCTGCTGGACGAAACCGGTGGGCCAAACCATGTTGGTAACTTATGTTTTGCGCCCATACACGCCAATACGCAAACCGGCGAGTTAATTTATACCAACAGCTACTATTACATCGGACATTTTTCGAAGTTTGTAAAAGAAGGAGCCAAAAGAATTGCCGCGTCGTCGAGTCGCACCGATTTGCAGGCAACTGCTTTTGTAAATCCTGATGGTTCGATTGCTGTTGTTGTACTGAACAGGTCTGACGAAAAATTCAACTACCAATTGCTGATAAATGGCAAATCAACCGACCTGGAAAGTTTACCTCATTCCATCATGACGATTACAATCTAAAAATTGGTCATCTTCGGTTAAGAAGATGAAAAACGAAAGCGCTTAAATTTTTGATTTAGGCGCTTTTGTTGTTTTAAAAAGTACTTGTTAATTCTACACCTTTTATTTGCAATACTTTTAGAACTCTTTTAGAAATTAAATATAATAAAACAACTATTCATTTTTCAAGATCAGAAGAAATTATTTCAGCCCATTTCAAATAACCTTTTGCTGTTAAATGAAGGCCATCGTTGGTGAAATCAGGATTTAAATAGTTGGTTTCATCCTCCGTAAACAAATGAAACAAATCAATAAATTCAACATTGTTATTATTACACCAGCGGTTTAGTTTTTCGTTTATGTCCATTACTTCATTGGTTTTACTCACATGGTTTGAAAATTTACTAAACGATGGATTCACAGGTAAAATACTTTGTACATAAACCTGTGTTGAGGGAGAACTCTCGCGAATACTGTTCACAATTTTGCAGATGTTTTGAAAAACTGTATCTGCCGGAATGTTTCGGGCCAAATCGTTAATCCCTATTAACAAAAATACTTTTGCGGGTTTTGATCGTGTTACTTCATCAAGCCGATAAAGAACGCCTTCAGTAATATCTCCGCTTATTCCCCGGTTCTTAATATTGGGATTTTGAAATAGTTCACTCCATTCACATCCATCAGTTATACTATTGCCCAGCATGATGATTTCATTCGGGGTGTCCGGAAGCTTTTCAAATAACGTTAGCCGCTGATTGTAGTAGGTGCTAAAATTATT
>NZ_JBFHGM010000202.1:0-9447 GCF_041583095.1 Draconibacterium sp. | reverse complement strand
TCCGCGTCACCTCAATCTGACTCCGCGTCAGGTAAAGAAGGCTCCGCACAGCACAAAACTGACAGCGCGTCATACAAAGATGCTTCCGCGCAACCGATAGATGGCTCCGCACTACTGAAAATGTATTTCGCACTGGTAAAAATGATTTGACACAGTTATTTGAACATTACCCAACAGTTTTTCATTGGAACGCAATAGCACAAAAACAGATGCCCCCAACAAAACAGTACCCACAGAGTTAATAAATAAGCTTAATAAGGTTTTAATCTTCTTTTACCATATAGCTACTAAGGTTATCCGCAAAAAAGAAGGTTTTCTTTTAACTCAGAAAACCTTCAGGTGTTTCCAAAACCCTGAAGGTTTTAATCATAAACAAACCATTTCAATCTAATTCGTATAAGCCTCGCAATTAGTGTATAAAAAGTCTCGGCAGGAACAAAATATTGGTAAATACAGAATACAACATGATATTAAGAACCGTAGGGACGACAGAACGTAAAAGATGAGAGGGTTAGATGATATGACGATGAGAAACGTGCTGAAATAATTTCTCATTGCCACAGTGCGCAGTGCCCACAGTCCCAGTGCCCACAGTCCCAGTGCTCGCAGTCCCATGTTACAGTATCCACTACCAAGCTAATTCGTATAATCCGTGCAATTTGTGGACAAAACTAAAGCATTTTCACCTTAACAATCCCGAGAAACAAAATATAAAAGATAACAAACTAAAAATACAATCATGACACAAAAAGTAGCCCTGATAACAGGAATCACCGGACAGGACGGAGGTTATTTAGCGGAATACCTCTTAAAAAAAGGATACATTGTTCACGGTATCAAACGCCGCACATCACTGTTTAACACCGACCGTATTGATCACCTCTACCAGGATCCGCATGTGGAGAACCGCAACCTTATTTTACACTACGGCGACCTCACCGACAGTATGAACCTCACCAAGATCATCCAGGAAGTACAGCCCGATGAGATCTATAACCTGGCAGCGATGAGCCATGTAAAGGTGAGTTTTGATACACCTGAATATGTAGCCAATGCGGACGGTATAGGCACATTGCGTATTCTGGAAGCTGTTCGTTTACTCGGTCTTACAGAGAAATCACGGATTTACCAGGCATCTACCTCTGAATTGTATGGTTTGGTACAGGAAGTACCTCAAAGCGAAAAGACACCTTTCTATCCGCGCTCTCCTTATGCAGTGGCAAAAATGTATGCATACTGGATAACGGTAAACTACCGCGAGGCCTATAACATGCATGCCAGCAATGGTATTCTGTTTAATCACGAGAGTCCGCAACGTGGAGAGACCTTTGTTACCCGTAAAGTAACACGCGCCATGAGCCGTATTGCCCTGGGCCTACAGGAAAAAGTATATATGGGGAACCTGTCGAGTAAACGCGACTGGGGACATGCCAAAGACTACATCAAAGCCATGTACCTCATCCTGCAACAGGATCAGCCGGATGATTATGTAATTGCCACAGGTATCACCACTACCATTCGCGACTTTATAAAAATGGCCGGAGCTGAAGTGGGTCTGGAAATCGTTTTCGGTGGTGAAGGAGTGAATGAAAAAGGGGTAATCACAGCAGTGGATGAAAAGATCTTCTGCGAAAAAGTCGGAGAGAAATACCTGTCCGCTATCAAGGAGAAAATAGCTTCGAAAGCAGAGATCGTTGAAGTGGATCCTCAGTACTTCCGCCCCACCGAAGTTGATCTGCTGATTGGTGATCCAACCAAATCACAAACCGTTCTGGGCTGGAAACCGGAGTACGATCTGAATGGATTGGTGAAAGATATGATGCAATCCGATATCAAACTCATGCAAAAAGACTGCTACCTGAAGGAAGGTGGATACACAACCTTGAATTATTTCGAATAAGAAAGACAGGGAGAGGATGAGACTCGAAGACGGTGAGAAGATGAGAGAGTGAGACTGGGAGAGAGCGAGACTATGAGAAAATGAGAAGGTGAGACGATGAGAGGGTGAGAGCGGGAGAAAATGAAAAACGTATTTAAATAATTTCTCATAGTCACAGCGCTCAGTGCTCACAGTCCCAGTGCTCACAGTCCCAGTGCTCACAGTCCCAGTGCTCACAGTCCCAGTGCTCACAGTCTCAGCGCTCACAGTCTCAGCGCTCAGTGCTCAATGTCTCCGTGCTCAGTACTCAATGCTAAAACAAAAACCATGGAAAAGATAAAAACACATCGCGAACTTAAAGTTTATCAATCTGCATTTAAGGCAGCCATGACTATTTTTGATCTTTCAAAAGAATTTCCCAAAGAAGAGGTTTATTCATTGACTGATCAAATCCGTCGTTCATCAAGATCGGTTTGTGCCGATACTGCGGAGGCATTTCGCCGTAGAAAGTACCCTAAATCTTTTTCAAATAAATTAAATGAAAGCGAAGCTGAAGCTGCTGAAACACAAAACTGGTTGGATTTTGCTTTAAATTGTGGCTATATAACTGAAGAAGTTCACATAAGACTCGACAAGGAGTATGAAAACATTATTGGCATGTTAGTTTCAATGCAAAAACATCCAGAAAAATGGACAATCTAAATCCCAGTGCTCAAAGTCCCACAGTCTCAGGGCTCACTATCTCACAGTCCCAGTGCTCAGTGCTCACTTTCTCAGTGCTCAAGGTTTCGCAAACCAAATAATTGCTAAAAAGAATGAATAATAATAAAAAAGTCTTCGTTTCCGGTTGTTACGATATGCTGCATAGTGGTCATGTGGCCTTTTTTAAAGAAGCTTCACAATTTGGAGATGTGTATGTGGGTCTTGGCTCGGACAAAACCGTTGCCGACCTGAAAGGACGACACACCATTAACAGTGAACAGGAACGTTTATATATGGTAAAATCCATTAAATATGTTACCGAAGCATTTGTGAACAGTGGCAGCGGTATTATGGATTTTGAAAACGAATTGAAAGAACTAAAGCCCGACTATTTTGTGGTGAATGAAGATGGTTATTCGCCCACAAAAAAGGAACTGTGCGATTCAATGGGCATAGAATTAAAAGTCCTGAACCGAATTCCTGATGCCGGGCTCCCCGCAAGATCAACAACATCTATGCGTACAGGCGATAACTGTACCCTGCCCTACCGTATCGATCTGGCCGGAACGTGGATCGACCAACCCTATGTGTCGAAATACCATCCGGGTTGGGCAATTACCCTGTCGCTGGAGCCGGTTATCGAATACAACGAACGTTGCGGCATGAGCACTTCAACGCGTAATGCTGCGAAGAAGATCTGGCCCTACTACCTGCCACTGGAGAAACCGCAAAAGCTGGCCGAGATACTTTTTAAGTTCGAAAACACGCCCGGTTCAACACTGATATCAGGAGCACAAGATGCCATCGGGATCTGTATGCCCGGACTGGTTCGTCATTATTACGACAACGCCTATTGGCCCAAACAGTTTGAGTCGGTGCATGATGAAGACATACTCGACTGGCTGGAAGAACACCTGTTTATGGTCTTGCTCTGGCCACGTCCTGCAGGTACCGACCTCTTAAAAGAAACTTACATCTCAGAAGAGAATGTAAAAGCTTTGGCTAATGCTGCGGATGGTGCATGGAAAGCTATCCTCAACAAAGATTTAGCAGAATTTGCACGGTACTTTAAAAACTCATTCGAAGCACAAACAACAATGTTCCCGGCCATGCTAAATCCGGAGATTGAAAAAGTGATCGATAGCTATAAAGATCAGGCGCTGGCATGGAAACTAGCCGGAGCCGGTGGTGGTGGTTATATGATTTTAGTAGCCGATCAGCAACCCAAAGGAAGTATGAAAATAAAGATCAGACGAAAAGAAACAGGACTGTAGAGAAGACGGTGTGAGGGTGAGACCGTGAGAGGGTGAGACCGTGAGAGGGTGAGACCGAGAGAGGGTGAGAAGATGAGACTATGAGAAGATGAGACTATGAGAAGATGAGAAACATGAATAAAAGTATCTCACAGTCCCAGCGCCCACAGTCTCAGTGCTCAAAGTCCCAGTGCTCACAGTCCCAAAGTCTCAGTGCTCACAGTCTCACAGTCTCAGAGTCCCAGTGATCAAAGTCTCAGCGCTCAGTGCTCAAAGCCTCATCCTCTTCGTGTAATTCGTGAAATCAGTGGAAAAAAATATAAAAATGAATAAAGACGCAAAAATATACATAGCAGGCCACAAAGGCCTCGTTGGCTCAGCCATTTGGAAAAACTTTCAAAACAAAGGCTATACAAATCTTATTGGCCGAAGCCTGGAAGAACTGGATCTGATGAACCAGCAGGCTGTAGCCGATTTTTTTGAACAGGAAAAACCTGAGTACGTGGTTCTGGCCGCAGCAAAAGTTGGAGGCATTATTGCCAACAACACCTACCGCGGACAATTCATCTACGAAAACCTGCAGATACAAAATAATGTCATTCATCAGTCGTATGTGCATGGCGTAAAAAAACTGTTGTTTTTGGGATCCACCTGTATCTATCCAAAACAGGCTCCTCAGCCCATGCCGGAGAATTGTCTGTTAACCGATACACTGGAGTATACCAATGAGCCTTATGCCATTGCCAAGATCGCAGGTTTAAAAATGTGCGAATCCTACAACCTGCAATACGGTACCAATTTTATCTCGGTAATGCCGACCAACCTTTACGGGCCAAATGATAATTTTAACCTGGAAACTTCTCACGTATTGCCGGCCATGGTTCGCAAGATACATTTATCAAAGTGTCTGGAAAACAACAATTGGGAAGCAATCCGTGAAGACCTGGATCGTCGCCCTGTAGAAGGAGTTACTGGCAAAGCCGATGAGAAGGATATTCTTAAAATCCTAACAAAATACGGGATTAATACAGAACAAGCAAATAGTGAAATCTCACCTTCTCAAAGTCTCACAGTCCCACAGTCTAATAGTCTCAGTGCTCAACGTCTCACAGTCTCCCTCGACCTCTGGGGAACCGGAAAACCCATGCGCGAATTCCTGTGGTCGGAAGACATGGCAGATGCCTGCGTGTTTTTAATGGAAAACCGGAATTTTGAGGATGTAAAATCGGAATGTGAAGGAGAAATAGTCAATACCCATATCAATATAGGAACGGGAAAAGAAATATCGATCAGACAGCTTTCCGAAGTTATTCAAAAGGAGATTGGTTTTCAGGGAACCATTAGTTTTGACACAACAAAACCCGATGGCACCATGCGAAAACTAACCGATCCATCCAAGTTACATCGTCTCGGTTGGAAACACAATATTGAACTGAAGGAAGGAATTAAAATGATGTATGAACATTACCTGAAAGGTTAACATCCTCTCCCCCTCGTTTGCAACGAGGAGTTTACAAGCGGTCGTTTGTAACGACAATTTGATAAACAATAAACGCAATACAACATTGCCGCGATTAAATAAAATATTCCCTATTCTTCCCCCTATGGGGGAAATGTCAGCGTAAGGAATGTGGGTGGTCAGACAAAGGGGGCCAACAAGCCAGATCAACCAACTGATTGCGCCGCGTTTAAATGCTTCTCATTTACCCCGGTTTAAAACCCGGCCTGTCCCGACTGAGCTAGCGAGCGTCTGGAGGCCACAAATATTAAACCTCTACGAGATTAAAAATTCTAATCGGTGTAATCCGTGCAATTCGTGGATAAAAGTCCACCACTGGCGCGGATTTGCAATCGCGCCATAGCCAATAAGGCTAAAGAGTTTTTAATTTTTTAAACTATAAAACATTCCGTTTCTATCGCTAACTGTTAATCCTGTAATCAGTTAGAATCGGAAACAAAATACAGGACATAAATTCACCAAGTAAAACTTGATTAATATCAACCGCAGCCCAAATATTTTTTTCTATTTTCGTTGGCTATGCAGATGATTAAAACAAACAGACAGAATTGATAATTAAACGATGAAATCCCGCGAAACCGAGCTTCTATATACTTACCTGGCCTTTGATTTGTTTTTGCTGAACCTGTCCCTGGGCTTCGTAGCCTGGATCGATTTAGACATCTCGCTGCGTGATATCCGGCTGATGAGCACCTATATTTTGCATGGTAACCTGGCCTGGGTAATCAGCTACCTGGCATTTACCAAAAGAAATCTTTTCCTCCGCGATAGTTTTGCAAACCGGATATGGCGAATTAGCAAACGCCAGGTGGTTTTTATCATAGTGGCTGCAAGTTTCAACCTTCTGTTTGTCCCTTTACATCTATCACAGTTATTCTTTTGGAAATATGCCCTGTTGTTTTATTTCCTTAAAATTATAGCCTACTGGCTGATATACCGCTATTTAAAATTTAAACGCGGAAAACGTTTCAACACCTTACATGCCGCAATAATCGGCCATAACGATACCGGCTTGTTGCTGCAACAAATTATTACCAGCAATCCTGGTTTAGGATACAGCTTTTCAGGTTTTATAAGCTCAAAAGAAAATATTAAAGAAGACTTCCTGGGGCATCCCGACGATCTGGAAGAACTGATCGACAAACACGATATAAACATTATATATTATACCATCTCGTTTTTTAACGGTGGAAATGCTGAAAAAAAGGGAAAAGAAGTATTGAAAATATGTAACCGCAAAGGAGTACGCTTAAACTTTATCCCTACCAACCAACTATGGTTCCGGAATCGTTTTAACACCGAATCGATAGGAAATATGGTGGTTATAAACCCCCAGGAAATCCCGCTCGACAGTGTTGGTTTAAGGGTACAGAAAAGAATTTTCGACCTGGTGTTTTCATTAACGCTTTGTATCTTTCTTTTCTCCTGGTTATTTCCCATCATTGCCCTGTTAATTAAACTCGATTCCAAAGGGCCTGTTTTTTTTGTTCAGGAGCGCACAGGCATCAACAATAAAACCTTTAGGTGTTTAAAATTCAGAAGCATGAAGGTTAACAACGAGGCTAACGACAAACAGGCAACAGCCAACGACGACCGAATCACTAAATTAGGCCGCTTAATGCGCCGTACCAACATCGACGAATTGCCACAGTTTTTGAATGTATTGTCAGGGCAGATGTCGGTTGTAGGGCCACGTCCTCATATGTTAAAACATACCGAAGAATATTCGTCGCTCATCGATAATTACCTGGTTAGGCACTATGTAAAACCGGGAATAACCGGTTGGGCACAGGTAAAAGGCTTGCGCGGAGAAACAAAAAAGTTATCTGCCATGGAAAACCGGGTGAAAGCCGATATGGAATACATCGAAAACTGGAGATTTGCCTGGGATATGAAAATTATCTGGCAAACGGTGTTTGGCCGGCATGCCTATAAAAATGCGGCATAATAAAAAGGAATCGACAAAACATGAATACGATAAACGAACCCAAAGGAGCTTTTCCCTATCAACCACCAACTGAAGAGATAAAAAAACGATACAGGGAAATTTTTGAGCTAAAGGAGCCCTTAAAAGTTCCCTTCCCAAAACTATGCTTTGATAAATTGCTGGCTTCTTTTTTCGTCTTACTGTCTTTGCCCGTATTCTTGCTTTTAGTAGTGGCTAACTGGATAGAAGGCTTGATAATTAAGGAAAACAAAGGGCCGCTGTTTTTTTACTACTATGGTGTAAGCCGTGGAAAGAAGTTTAAGAAGTGGAAAATCAGGCTGATAAAAGAAAAATACATCGATAAAGAACTACAGGCCAAAGGCGACTGGCATGCCTATCAGAATGAATGGATGCCGGAAGCCCGAACATTTTTAGGTCGTTTTGTAAAAAAATTTTATATTGATGAGCTGCCACAGTTCTTTCTTATCCTAAAAGGCGATATGTCGTTTGTGGGGCCCCGCCCCCTGGCGGTTCACCATTACGAGAGAGATTTGGCGCAGGGTAATGTAACCCGAAAATTAGTCAGGGGTGGTTTGTTGGGCTATGGACACATTCGTAAAGGAACACCTGAATTTGGCAACCCCGTTTACGAATACGAATATATACACCGTTATCTTCACTATTCGGCATTAAAACTTTTGTTTACCGACCTGGGCGTAATTGCAAAAGGAATGCTGGTGGTGTTAAAAGGAGGAGGCCATTAAGAAGTGGAACGATTTGTGAATGCGAAACAAAACTGAAGATGATGATTACAGCCAGTATTGTACTATATAAAACATCAATGGCGGAATTGGAGAAAGTATGTCATTCCCTGTTACAGGAAGACATCTTTTCGAAGATTATTATTGTGGATAATTCGCCTGATGACCGTTTAAAAAATGTTATTCGCAACCGTAAGATTGAATATATTTTTGTGGGGAAAAACCTCGGGTATGGAGCTGCACACAATATTGCCATCCGGAAAATTTTGAATCAATCAGAATATCACCTGGCTTTAAATACTGACATTTTCTTCGCTCCGGGAGTTATTCCAAAAATCATTGCTTACTTTAAAAAACATCCAAAAACAGGCTTGCTTCTTCCGAAGGTACTAAACCTTAGAGGCGAAGTACAATACCTTGCCAAACTTTTACCAACACCGTCGAACCTGATTATCCGGCTTTTTTTACCCGAAAACATATTAAAGGAAAAACGGAAAAGATATCAGCTGGCTTTTAACGGGTACAATACAACCATTGAAGCCCCTTGCCTTTCGGGATGTTTTATGTTTTTCAGAACAGAAGCCTTAAAAAAGGTGGGACTGTTCGATGAACGTTTTTTCCTTTATGCAGAAGACTTTGATCTTTCGCGAAGAATTCATGAACACTATGAAACCATTTATTACCCAAAAGTAGCGATCACCCATTATCACCACCGCCACTCCTACAAGAGTGCCCGAATGATGATGATTCACATGGTTAATACCATTCGTTATTTTAATAAATGGGGATGGTTTTATGATCCTCAACGATGGAAAACCAACAAACGAATACTGCAGGAGCTGGATTATAAACTCAAACTAAAATCGAAATTGGAAGCCTTAAAACCTTCCAAAAAGAAAAGAAAGGTTTCCTGAACAGAGCGAAGTAACCGTTCAGCAACAATAGCTATAAGGACATACAGCTAACTCGCGAATCCTTTCGCGTAGTGCAACAATCCATTGAGCTCGATACAATACCCCCCTGCCGCGCGAATCTATTTACACAGCTGCTGCGCGAATCTTTTCGCGTGGTAACAAAAGAAATTATAGTTCCCGTATTTTCCTGCCGATAACAAGTTGTGCAAAAAACACCATCCATAAAAAGGAATTTATTTCACAATAGCCTGCTCCTGTTGAGCAACTTATTGTTTCCCTTTATCAGCTTTTCGTATGCTTCACGTGTATTGGGCCCTGAGGCATTTGGAAAGATTCAGTTTATTCTGGTATTTGCCCAATACTTCGTTTTACTGGCAGCCATTGGCATACCGATTTACGGCGTACGTGAAATTGCAAAAATCCGCCACGACGAGGCACGGATAAGCAAAACCGTTTCCGAGCTGCTGTTTTTAAACGGTATAAGTTCGCTGC
>NZ_JBFHGM010000201.1:0-9544 GCF_041583095.1 Draconibacterium sp. | reverse complement strand
ATTGAATAACAGTTCATCAATCGCCTGATCGCCTTGTTCAATAAGGTTCTGATAGTTACCGGCAAGTCGCTGTTGTTCCTGCAATTCAGCAAGCTTTTTCAACTGATCGTTAACATACTGATCAAACGGTTTAATAGACAGCGCACGATTGTATGATTTTTTGGCTTCGGGCAGCTGACGGTTTGCAAGTTGCAAATCGCCTTCCCGAACCAACTTATTGAAACGGGCCAACATTGCTGCATCCAACTCTTCAGCAGCCATTATCAATCCAAGCAGATCATTAATTTCTGCGATCCGGTCTTTCGGAAACTGCTCGCCGGGGAATATTTTACTGGCGGCTTTATAACCATCCAGTGCTTCCAGAAACTCTTCGTTGCTATATTCTCTTCCGGCCTGTTCCAGTAGTTCATTATATTCTTTTCGGAGTTCAGCCAGTTCGGCACGGGTTAATCGCGCCATAAAATCAGCATTCTCATCAATCTGTTGCGCCTGTGCAATTGCCTGGTTAATCAGACGTTCAATTTGCGCATCGTTATAATACAGCTCCTTTACAAAATTATCAACACTTGGGCTGTAAAATATTTTCAGCACAGTGTTTTCTGCAAATGAGTTATCAATTCCGGAAATTTCAGTAAACAAATTAATATTTACCGGAAACGGAGGGAATTTAGGATCGGCATTCAAAACATCGCGCGGAACCGCTGTTTCAATCACAATTTTCTGGCTAAAATTTCCCTCGTTTTCAAAAACCAGTTCCCATTTGTGGTTCCAGTTCAGTTCTACATTGTATCTTCCATCGGCTCCGATACCGTAATTATCCAGTCGTCTCCCATCGCGATACATTTGTATAATCGCTCCTTCCGAAGATCCTTCCTGAACGGTAACCAAACCTTCAACAGCCAAACCGTTGGCACGTTGAGCCATGGTCTGGCCAACACAAAAAACAAAAATTAAAATGGTAATTATAGATGTAAACCCTTGCTTCATATCAATTTGTTAATTAACAAAGAACGAAAATAAAAACAAATAATTATACGCTAAATAAAATGTAGTTTGTTTTTGTTTCGGGGCTTGATTTTTACAAAATGCACGAATTGAGCTCAATTTTATTACATTTTTCGACTATTATGTGTTATTTTGGCGCTTCATTTATATATCCGCTACTTTAACATGACAACAAAACGCGAAGCATCACTTTTTCTGGCATTGTTGCCCATTCTTATTTTAATTGGTCTGTTAACCCTTAACGTATTACTTTTTGACGATACTTTATCTGGCGCCAACCAGGTTGCGTTGATGCTGGCTGCTGCTATAGCCGGCCTTGTTGCCCATCGTTTAGGTTTTAGCTGGGATAGAATCAGCAGTAAAATCGTTTCAACAATCGGTTCGGCAATGCCTTCCATTTTAATTTTGTTGTTGATTGGTTCGCTGGCAGGAACCTGGCTGATCAGCGGTGTTGTTCCGGCAATGATTTATTACGGATTAGATATTATCAGCCCGAAAATGTTTTTGTTTACGGCAGTTGTGGTGAGTGCCATAGTTAGTGTGGCCACCGGGAGTTCGTGGTCGACCATTGCCACCATTGGCATTGCATTGCTTGGCATTGGGAAAGCCATTGGAATTGACGAAGCAATTGTTGCCGGGGCTATTATCAGTGGCGCATATTTTGGCGATAAAATGAGCCCCTTGAGCGACACTACAAATCTTGCACCTGCAATGGCAGGTACCGATTTGTTTACCCATATAAAATACATGACCTTAACCACGGTACCAACGATGACAATTACCCTGGTTATTTTCCTGATCATGGGTTTTAACTACGATTTTTCAAATGCCACTATAAATGTAGAGGATGTTAAACTAGCCATCGACGCTACTTTTAATACCAGCCCGCTATTATTCCTGGTACCAGTAATTCTGATTACCGTAATCATTTTAAAAGTACCGCCACTTCCATCCTTGTTAATCGGAACTTTATTGGGCGGTTTGTTTGCCATCATTTTTCAACCCGATATTATAAATGCTATAGCAGGTAACGTAAACAACTACGGAACTGCATCGTATTATTCGGTTATGCAGGCTATGTTTGGCGATGTTAGCTTAACCACTTCGAATGCCAATGTAAACGAATTGCTGAGCACATCGGGAATGCGCGGAATGCTCGACACCGTTTGGCTGATACTTTCGGCCATGGTTTTTGGTGGCGTAATGGAATCAGCAGGTTTATTAAAACGAATTACACAGCCAATTATAAAATATGCCAAAAGCACCGGAAGTCTCGTTGCATCAACCGTTGGAACCTGTATTTTTTTCAATACCACAGCTTCCGACCAGTATATTGCGTTGGTAGTTCCGGGCCGGATGTACCGAAAGGCCTATGAGGACAAAGGTTTAAAGCCGGAACTACTGAGCCGTACGCTGGAAGACAGCGGAACAATTACCTCAGTGCTTATCCCGTGGAATACCTGTGGAGCAACACAATCAAGGGTGCTTGGTGTTGATACGTGGTCGTATGCACCTTATGCCTTTTTTAATATTATCAGTCCGATAATGACCATACTTTTTGCTTACCTGAATATTAAAATCAGGCGATTTGCAAAAGGCGAAAAACCTTCGGAAGTAAAAGAAGACTAAAATGAAATTGCTTTTTACAAAGAATAAAAAACGCAGCAACTTATCGTTGACTGCGTTTTTTATTTTATGGTAGAAAAGAGAATTACGTTAAGCGTTTACTACGCGGTTTCAGCGTGGTTAAACTACCAACTTTAACAGGCATCCCCGACTCAATGCTGTTTCGGGCAGCGGTACCAACCAAGATAGACATGGCTCCATCGCGTGTTCCGGCCAGGTGCTGATATTCATCCTCTGCATCGGGTGTTCTAAATATGTGATCGTGTAATCGTTCGTCTCCTCCACCGTGTCCGCCACGACTGTAACCAACATTTATAATTTCCTGCTCGCCCCACAGTTTATGCAGAATTATTGGCTTGTTAATCTGGTCCTGATTTCCACTTTGATCCATTTCGGCCCGGTGCATGTCTTCCTGCGAAATTTGTACATCTTCCAGGTAAGGCACATCCAAAAATGCTTCAATACGGCCCTCGGTACCGTTAAAAGCAACGCGCCAGCCTTCCCACGGCGAGTAGGTTGTTAGCATGTAATTCAGGTATACATTGTTGGCGTATTTCACATTCACATTCATTTTATCGTAAATGTTGATCTCGGGCCGGAACAAACAGTTATCGCGGATATAACCATCGTACTGTTCGTGTTTAACATACAGGTTATAGTCTGTTTGGCTTTTGGTTATGTCCCAAAAGAAAGCACAACTATCTTTTTCATTGCACGAGCGGCAGTTTACGCCACTTTTATCGCGACGGTTGCCATAAAACTCCAGGTCGCCGTTGGCATATACTTCATCCGGATCCGAGTCGATCCACCAGTTCAGCAGGTCGAAATGGTGTGTGGCTTTGTGAATCAGCAAGGTTCCGCTCCACTCGCGCTGGCCATGCCAACGACGGAAATACGAAGCACCGTGGCTGGTATTCAGCATCCACGAAAAATCAACCGAAACCAGTTTGCCAATTGCATTATTCATCAGCAATTCCTTAATCTTGGTATTATAAGGGCTCCAGCGATAATTGAATCCAACAATCACTTTACGTTTGTATCGTCGCTCGGCATCCAATATTTCCTGACATTTATCTTCGTCGGTGGTCATTGGCTTTTCGGTAAGCACATCTACCCCATTTTCCAAGGCTTTTATAATAAACTGGTGATGTGTGGAATCCGGCGTTGTAACAATGATTAAATCGGGTGACTGCTCGCCGATCATCTCATCAAACTCGGTGTAAGTTTTGCAATCCTTGCTTACTCCGATATAATCAGCGGCATATTTAACCCGGCCGGGATTAATATCTACCAGCGCCACAAATTCAAGGATATCGCCGTATTCGTCAACCAATCGTTTTCCCCAAAAACTGTTTCCACGGATTCCAGTGCCCACTAAAACCAGTTTAAGTTTTTCGCCTTCGGAAAGCACAGCAGCTTTTAAAGGGTTGGAGACAACGGCACCTGCCGCAATGGTGCCAATGGTGGCCAGAAAGTTTCGTCTGTTTTGCATGTGTATAAGTTTAGAATAAATAGCATTTGATTTAGGCCAATAAACTTAAAACAAATTGGGTATTCTTCCAAAAAAAAGAGGCCACCCTCAGGCAGCCTCCCATTCATAAACTAATTACCAGACTATCAGGTTTAGTTATAACCCGGATTTTGTTCTAATGCGTTATTACCCGAAAGTGCATTCTGAGGCACGGGGAAACGACGTAAATGCTGCGAATCTGATGCTTCATGATCCCACCATTCGTCATTTACAAATTTATTCCAACGGATTAAATCAGTACGACGGCGGCCTTCGCCAAGAAATTCAACACCCCATTCGTCAAGCATTCTGTATTCATCCAAATTTGCTGCTGTAACAGGATTTGGATCATTTCCATCTTCAAAGTTACGTTCGCGAACGTCATTGATTAAATCAGCAGCTGCCTGCTTTTCTCCTGCACGGAGTTTGCATTCAGCCAGCATGTAATAAACTTCAGCTAAACGGATGATCACGTTGTCAGCCCCCCAGCGCAACGATTCATCTGCCAGGTTTGGCATTGGAACTTTTACCAGACGAACTCCGGTATTCTCTTCACCGTCAGCCATAGTGGATGGCAAGGATGCGATATCAGGATATTCGTCGCCCACCTTTTTGAAAGTGGCCACCATATCAACAAACGAAATCACTTCATTTTTGTATTCCTGTGTTCCGTAAGAAGTTCCGTATGGGCTGATTTGATCGCCAACCAGGAACATTCCTTCGTATTTACCTCCACCTTTATACAAATAAGGTTTTTTACGCAAATCGCCATCATCGAATTTTTCGAAAGGATTACCCAATTTGAATTCAGTATAAATTTCGCCGGTTGGCTTACGCGATGGTTGCAGGTGATGTCCGTTCCAGGCTCCGCCATCCAATCCAAAATATTTGTAAGTTTCGTAGTGGTAGAAACGGTTCCACATCCAATCGTACTGAAGTTTGTTAAACTCCGATGGAGCCGACCAAATTACCTCTGGCGATACATTGTTATAGAAGCCAAGAGGACCAAACCATGTTGGATCGAGCTCGTAATCGCCATAATCACCATCGATGATTCCCTGGCAAATTGTTGCGCACTCTGAAAAGCGGCTTTCGCCAATATACGATTCAGCATTAAAATACAACTGTGCCAACATAGCTGCCGCAGCTCCCTGACGAAGGGCACCTTCTTCTTTCTCGCCCGACACTTTTTTAGGCAATTTTGGAATTGCCGCCAAAAGTAAGGTTTCAATATGATCAAAAGTTTCCTTATCAGAACTTCTCGGAATATTTTCTCCTTCGTTTGAAGTAAAAATTGGAAGTCCACCAAAATAATCAAGGCCTCGTAAATAGAAATATGCGATAAGCGTTTGTAACTGCATCACGTGTGATGCTTTATCTTCCTCTGTTAAACCAACAGTGCTGTAGTCGAGTTTTTCAAGGTCTTGTTTCGAATCCAATGCAAGGGCAACACCCATAAGCGTACCGCGCCAGGTTCCCCAAATCCAACCATCATTAACCGTCCATTCGTGGTAGTGATAGCGGTAATTTTCACCCCCATTATACCAGTGAGGACCTTTGGTTGTAATTGCAAACTGGTCGGCAGTCATTTCCTGCAGCTGCCATCTGTCTTCCTGAACATACCAACGGGCATGGGTAAAAGAACGGTACAAAGCGGCTTTTACATCCTGCTCTGTTTTAAAGAATGTTTCCGGAACAACTGCCGAGTACCAAACTTCTTCCAAATCGGTACAAGCAACACCGGAAAACAATAATATGATGAGTAGTAAACTATATGATTTAATTTTCATAACAATTTAATTTAAAGGTTAAAAAGTTAATTGAACTCCCAAAGTCCAGGTACGGGTACGTGGATAAATGTTATTATGCCACTCGAAACCGGGATCCAAACCATTGATGTTCGACTCCGGATCCATTCCCGAATAAGACGTAATGGTAAACAGATCTCTACCGGTAACATACACATTGGCATTTTCCAACCAGTTGATGTTCCGTGTATCAAAACGATAACGCAGAGTTAAGGCTTTCAGTTTAATGAAATCACCGTCTTCAATCCAGTAATCAGAAAGTTCCTTCTCGCCTGTAACATCTTTGTTTTTATCAAATGCATGCGACAAAACGTTTTGCTCTTCAACATTCGGCAGCCCATAGTACATATCAATTGTGTTGTATATATCGTGTCCTAACCAACTGGTAAAAAAGGCTTCAAGTTCCCAGTTTTTAAAACCAACGGTGTTGTTCCACGACATTTGAACTTTTGGAATTGCATTTCCTACGAATGCTTTGTCGTCGTTTGTTTTTGTTTGCTGTGTTACATCAAAGGCATTTCCGTCTTTGTCGTACAACATCCAGTTTCCTTCATCGGTGAATCCGGCAAAACGCCATACGTAAAACTTACCAATATCTTGTCCGGGGAACAAACGAACCGCATTACCCGGAGAGCCGGGAGCAGGGAATCCTACCCTATCCCAATAGGTTTGACTGCCCCAAAGCGACTCCAGAGTAGATTTATTGTGTGAAATACGGAATGTGGTTGAATAATCCCAGTTGGCAGAACTTATTGCATCGTAATTAAGCTCAGCTTCCCAACCTTTGTTTCGTAAACTACCTACATTCATTGTTGTTTTGTCGTGTACTGCAGGTGGCACTGAAACAGAAATATCGTAGATCATTTTATCCACCTTACGATCATATAAATCGAACTTACCGGTTAATTTGTTGTCAAAGAATCCGAAGTCAACACCCACGTTATACTCTTTTTTCTCTTCCCACTGCAAGTCTCTGTTTTGGTTATGTGCCGATCCGTAGGTATAAATCCATTCATCGTCAACCAACCACCATGTATCTGAAGCATACATACGTGTTGCTGCACCCGGAGCAAAACTTTGGTTACCTGTAACACCATAACCTCCGCGTAGTTTCAAATCGCTAACTACATCCAGATCGTCCATAAACGACTCATCGCTAATGCGCCATCCGGCAGATACTGCAGGGAAAAATCCCCACTGATTATCAGTGAAAAATTTCGAAGAACCTTCGTAACGTCCGCTAAGCGAAAGAATATATTTCTCGCGGAAGGTATAGTTGGCACGACCAAAGAATGCGATCAATCTCTCGCGAGGATCTTTCCACGATCCCATTCCGGCTTTACCTTCCGAAAGGAATGTACCTTTTCCCATATCCCA
This sequence comes from Draconibacterium sp., assembly GCF_041583095.1. NCBI lineage: Bacteria > Pseudomonadati > Bacteroidota > Bacteroidia > Marinilabiliales > Prolixibacteraceae > Draconibacterium > Draconibacterium sp. Next base: position 2,218 of record NZ_JBFHGM010000201.1, on the reverse strand, counting down.
GGCTTCGATTCCGTCAACGGGGAAATCATAGTTCGTCATATCAAAACCATCGGCATTAAACTCCTGAAAACTGTAACCTGCCACAGCGTTAATTGAATGCTCTCCGAAAGTATTAATATATTTTACCAACCATTCGAAGGTTTTGTCCATATTACGTCCGTATGCCTGACGAGCACGACCGGCCCTTGCGTTATCCAGCGACTCTTTGTGTTGCGCTGAATAATATAAAATATCGCGGTATTCGTTGGCGCGATGCGCAATCATTGCCTGGGTACTCAAATTATCAGTAAGATTCAGTTTTAAAGTTACGTCACCTAAGAAATTGGTGGAATGTCCCTGATCAGTACGTAAATTAATATCTGCAACCGGGTTGTAATATTCCCAACCACCGGTCCAAACATTATAACCATGAACTTGTGTATCGTCGTAAGCCGGTTGCGTAGGATTCAGTTTCAAAGCCATATCGAAAATACCATTGTGCGACCTATCGCTGTTTGTTTTACGATAATCGGCATGCGCAATAATTTCAGCAAATCCATCAATTAAAGTAAAGTTGGCATTAATACGACCGCCCATTTCTTCTCTTTTATCACCAATGGCAATACCTTCCTGATCGGAAGCTAAGAACGTGGCATAAATACGGGAAGTTTCAGAACCACCACTTAAGTTAATATGATGACGCTGACTGAAAGGGTTGTCAACAGTAACTTCGTTGTACCAATCGGTAGAACTTCCGTAATCTGTTCCCAAGTCGTTAGCAACAAATTCTTCGGCACTTAAAACTTCCGGTTTACGACGAATGGTTTCTGTAGTAAACTCCGATGTATAAGTCAGACGAATTTTTCCGGCTTTTGCCGATTTGGTAGTAATAAGAATTACACCACCAGCAGCACGCGTACCATAAATTGCTCCGGCCGATGCATCTTTTAACACATCGATCGACTCAATATCTTCGCGGCTTACCGAGTTTAAACTACCTCCGGGAACACCATCAATAACAATAAGTGGTCCTTGTCCGGCCAAAACCGATGCCACACCACGCAATTGCACTGAAGTTGTTGCATTCGGGCTGGTTCCGTTAGTCGACTGAATACTTAAACCGGTAACTTTTCCCTGCATACCGATAAGTGGATTTCCTGATCCACCCGGAATCAGATCTTTCGATTTTACCGTGGTAATAGAACTGGTTACTTCTTTTTTCTCCAAAGTACCATAACCTACTACAACTACTTCGCCAACGTCAATTGCATCGCTAAGCATGGTTACATTTACTTCGGTTTGACCCCCTACTTCAATTTCCTGGGTTTGCATTCCAACAAACGAGAACTGTAGTACGGCATCCGCAGGAACATTTCCTAAGGTATACTCTCCTTCCAGGTTAGTTACAGTTCCATTCGTAGTTCCTTTCACAACAATTGTTACACCGGGCAATGGTATTCCGTCGTTGTCGGTAATCACTCCCCGAACCGTTTTCTGTTGTGATTCAATATCGCTGCCATTTCCGGAGTTGTCCTTAGTTATAACAATGTCTTTATTAAGTACTCTGTATTTCAATCCGGTACCAACAAGAACATCATCTAATACATGCTCAACAGTAGCTTTGGCATATACGGCATCAACCTTTTTATATCGGGGCAGATGCTCGTTTTTGTAAAAGATATCAAATTCAGTTTGGTCTTGAATGGATTGAAAAACATTCTCAAGACTTGCATCGCGTAACTCCATGTCAATCCGCACTGATTGCGAATACACACTGGCTGATGCGCCGACTAAACTTATTAGAATTAGAAATAATGATAGTTTCATAACAAGAAACAGTTTTCGCCCCTTCCTCCTTTCAAAAAGGAAGCGGTGGTTTAGTTTTTTTTTCATAGTTTCGCTACGATTTTAATTTATAAATCAAAAAATTTACATTAGTAATGTTAAACGGGGAGTATGTGGCGTATTTCCCGTTTTTTTAGATGCATAGGTATTTCATTTCATAGGCAGAAGTTGTTTTTAGTTAGCTGGTTTGTTAAATAAAATTTGTAAAATGCTATTTCAGCTTCACTGTAATATTGTCTTTATCAACTTGGTAGTTTATTGGCACTAACTCATTGATTACTTCAAAGTGCTGTTCAATTGGTTTATGTTTTCTCAATACTCCTGAGATATATTCGTATTTAAATTCGTCTTGCGGGTAATCAATTTCTACATCCCACCAGCGCTCCATAATTTT
>NZ_JBFHGM010000200.1:0-9592 GCF_041583095.1 Draconibacterium sp. | reverse complement strand
ATGTCCATGATATGATGTCTGTCACTCAATGCACGGCCGGTTTCGGGCCAGAATGAGTGACGATTTACGCCTTTAAAAAGCACTTTTTCGCCGTTTACGTAAAAGCCGTCGTGTTGGCGCAATTCCACCGTTCTGAAGCCGATTCGCTCGGTAACTTCATGCAAAATATCGCTGCCTTTTTTAAGCGAAATTTTCATGTTGTACAAGGTTGACCATTCGGGATTCCAGGCTTTAACATTGTCGAAGTTACCCGATACCCAGACTTCGGTGTTTCCTTTTTCCATCTTTGCCTGAACCGGCGATCCAATTTCATTCCCTTCCAAATCGAATAATTCAATTGTGGCAGACAAGTCTGGTTTTGATTCGTTCAGGTTGATCAGAAGGTTGAATGAACCGTCGGCTTTTGGATCGATAGCCGTGCGGCTCATGTGAATTTCAGGAAGCACTTCGAGGAAAACCGGACGGTAAATTCCTCCGAAAATCCAGAAGTCGGCCTGACGCTCGGCGCGGTTGATCGACTCGTTGGCCGAGTGTTTGGCAACGTCAACCTCCAGCACGTTTGCTTGCCCGTATTTTAGCAAATTACTGATGTCGTATTTAAAACGATAAAAACCTCCCTGGTGCATTTCGCCGGCCGGTTTACCATTTATTTTCACTTTGGTGTCGGTCATCGATCCATCAAAAACAATGTTGATGGTTTTGCCTTTCCAGCTGCGCGGCACTTCAAATTCGTGTTTGTAAAGGCCGTGTTCTTTTCCCAGCTTAATATTTTCGTTGGACCAGTCGTGGCCGTAATTATAGGTTCCGAAACCCTGAAGCTCCCAGTTGGATGGCACAGCTATTTTTGTCCAGGAGTTGCTGTTTCTGCCATCGGTACAGAAAAAGTCCCATTCAACCGTATTATCGGCATCGGTACCTGATAGGTAGACAATTTTGGTTGTTTGGGCAAATCCCTGAATTAGTGTGAATAATGAGATTGTAAGAAGTAGCAGTAGTTGTTTCATGTAGTTATTTTATTGTTTTGTTAGTGAAAATAAGTTCCGCAAAAGCTCCTTGTATCAGAAGTCGATCTTAATGTTACCAAAATCAGGCGAATACTAAGATGAACGAAAATAGGAAATTTAAACAGGAGATTTGTGGACGATTTTGATTTTTAGGTGGACAAAACGATAAGAAGTTGTTTCGGCACAAAAGATATAGCTAAAATATGCAGGAAAAGCGAATCATATTATCGGTTTTCTGCATTCAATTGCGAAAAAGTAAAAAACGGTCGGCTCCTATCCGATTATTGAATGCTTAGCTAGAGACTAAGCGAGAAATTAACGAAGTATGAGATCACTGTTTTCTTGGTAGTATCTTTTTTCCTATCATTGCAATGGGAATAATAATTTGGAAGGGTAATATGAGGATGAAAAGATATATATTATTAAGCCTGTTTTATTTGCTGATTGCAGGTTTATCTATAGCTCAAAACAAGAATAACGTCCATTTTTATAACCTCAACGACAAATTCGGGATTTCCTTGCGTGAAACCAATTCGGTGTGTGGCGACGATAACGGTTTTATCTGGGTGTCGTCGAAAATGGGGATTATACGCTATACCCAGGATGATGTCAGAATTTATCAGCTTCCGTACGAAAGTACCAATGTGGTAACCGCCGATTTAACTTACAGCCAACAAAATCTATACGTTTATACCAATGCCGGGCAGATATTCAAATACAATTCCATTAAAGACCGTTTTGAATTGTTGATCAATTTGTCGCGGGTTCTACGAAATCCCTATTTAGGTGTTACAGGAATGCTCGTCGATCACGAAAAACGCTTATGGATATCGTCAACTACCGGGATGTATTACTTCAGCGAAGAAAATGGGCTTAAGGCAACCACTGTGGTGAATAATGTTTCGGCAATGACCTGGTACGATACCGAAAACATTATTTATGCTGAACAGGATGTGTTGAAACTATTCAATATTAATGAATTGGTTTACAAACCGTTTTATATGTTTCCTTCAGGTACAAGCTATGCAGTATCCTCTTTTTTACACGATGAACTGCAGGATGTTTGGTGGATAGGAACTATGGGAAGCGGGCTTTTTGTGTTTGATAGTAAAGCGGAACAGAAACTGACTCCTATTGTAGATATACCTAGCCAGCCAATATTGGCGATCGAGAATTTTACCACATCATCGGTGTTAATTGGTATCGATGGGCAAGGAGTTTGGGAGCTGGATAAAAACAGCTATGAGGTTCTTGCTGTAATGAAAGAGAACGCTGATAACATGGGCTCGTTAAAAGGTAATGGTGTTTATGATATTTACCGCGACAATAATAATCGAGTGTGGGTATGTACCTATAGCGGGGGAGTTTCGTACCTGGATATGGCCAACCCCATTGTAACCCAAATTAATCATATTGCAAATAACAACAACTCGCTTGTAAATAACGATGTTAACGCAGTATTGGAAGACAGCAACGGAAATTTTTGGTTTGCAACGAATAATGGTATCAGTTTCAGGAATAACGCTACGGAACAATGGAAATCTTTTTATCACAATAACGAGAAGCATGCACAGGTATTTTTAACCTTAAAGGAGGATAGCCGGGGACGTATTTGGGCCGGTTCGTATGGTTCGGGGGTTTATCTACTCGACAATAAAACCGGTGAAGAGTTAAAACATCTGAGTCTCGAATCAACCGATGGCCAGTTTGGAAATAATTTTGTGTTCGAGATTATGGACGATCAAAATGGTAATTTCTGGATTGGTGGCGTTCGCGGAGATTTAATCCGTTATGATATTAAAACCGAAACTTTCAGGTCGTATCCGAATATGACTGTGGGTAAGTTGTTGAATTATAAAGAAAACAAATTACTGATTGGGAACACCAACGGATTGGTTGAATTTGATATAAATACAGGGCAGACCGAAACTATTGTAGAAGGGTATATTGTAAACGATATTTATTTGAAAGATAATGTGGCCTGGCTTTGTACCGTAGGAAGTGGCATAATTCGTTACGATTTTATTACACACGAACAGGAGAATTTTACTGTGGATGATGGTTTGCCGTCCAACTTTGTTTCAAGTATTCAGTACATGGATGGTTATTTTTGGATTGGAACCGAGCAGGGACTTTGCCGTTTTAAACAAAGCGACCGGTCGATTTTAACCTTTAACGCCTTGCCTGCTGTAAGTAATGTGTCGTACAACCTAAGGGCCATTCAAGTGCTTGATGGTGACAGGTTAATGATGGGAACCAACAACGGAGCATTAATTTTTAATCCGAATGAAATTAAACCTGCTGAAAATAAAGGAAGTATTTTCCTGCAGGAACTTACTGTTTCGGGGCGTTCAATTCACGAACTTGAATCTCCGTCACTCACAAAACCTTTAAACGATCTTGAGAAACTGTCGTTAAAATATGCGCAGAATACCATTAGCTTTGAAATGCTGCCAATCGGGGTAACATCTCCCGGGGCCCGTTTTTCGTGGAAAATGGACGATCTTGACGCCGAATGGACAACACCGGCCAACAACAAAATCCTGTCGTACTCAAATATTCCAAGTGGAAATTATACTTTGCGGATAAGAATGTACGACAGTTCAAATACACAACTTCTTGCCGAGCGTGATATCAAACTCAATGTAATTCCGCCGTATTGGGCCACCTGGTGGTTCCGGATACTTATAATTTTATTTGTGTTCGGTCTGGTTGTATTTTTTATGATTTACTATATCGAAAACCTGAAAAAGGTACATTCCGAAGAGAAAATCCGCTTTTTTGCCAATACCGCGCACGATATCCGTACATCGTTAACCCTTATAAAAGGGCCGGTTGAAGAGTTGAACAAAGAGCCTGTGTTAACATCAAAGGGCCATCATTATTTACATTTGGCTACCGAACAAACACAACGGCTGTTAAATGTGGTAACGCAGCTGATGGATTTTCAGAAATCAGACATTGGTAAAGAACGTATTTCGCTACAAATGGTTGATGTGGTGAAGGCCACTAAAAACCGTGTTATGATGTTCGAATCGTATGGCAACAGTAAAAATATCGAGATTCATTTTAAATCAAATTTACCGAAGTTTGTTACGGCTGTCGACGAAACACTTATCGATAAGGTTGTTGATAATCTAATTTCGAATGCCATAAAATATTCGAATAAGGATAGCGATGTAAATGTAAGTTTACATTGCTCGGAACAGCGATGGGTTTTAGAGGTGCAGGATTTTGGAATAGGAATAAGCAAAAAGGCACAACGTCAGCTTTTTAAAGAGTACTACCGTGCCGAGAACGTGGTAAATTCTAAGATTGTTGGTTCCGGAATTGGTTTACTGCTGGTGAAAAATTATGTGAATCTGCACGGCGGAAAAATCAATTGTTTTAGCCAGTTGAATGAAGGATCAATGTTTCAGGTTGTTATCCCAACCAAAAAGCTGGACTCAGAGCCCATTGAAAAGGAAAGTATTCAGCGTCAAGAACTGCAACCTCCGGTAACAAAACAAGAGTTTAGCCCGGTTGTGCCGAATGAAGATGAAGAACCCGAGGCACTGAAAATGAAAGTACTTATTGTGGAGGATAATGAGTATTTGCGCGAGTTTTTAAAGACGGCAATGGAGCCGCAGTTTCAGGTTTACCTGGCAAAAAACGGCGTACAGGCCTGGGAGCTGATTGAAAAGCAAACACCTGACCTTGTTGTGTCCGATATAATGATGCCGGAAATGGATGGTTTTGAGTTGTGCCGTAAAATTAAATCAACTTACGAAACATCGCATCTGCCCGTAATTCTATTAACGGCACTGGCCGGAAAAGCAGAACAATTAAAAGGGTTAGGTTTAGGTGCTGACGATTACCTTACCAAACCTTTCGATGTGTCTATTCTGCAACAGCGAATTCGCTCGTTGGTGAAAAACCGTGAGATCATCAGAGATAAGGCATTAAAGGTGATAAAAGGAGGTGATGATTCAGCAATTGTAGAAAACGAACTCAACGATAAATTCCTGAAACGGATGGCAGAAGTGGTTCACGAAAATATGGCCAATGCGCAATTCTCGAAAAAAGATTTTGCTTCGGCAATGCACGTAAGTCCGTCGTTACTGTACAAAAAAGTAAAATCGTTAACCGATCAGTCGCCTACCGATTTTATAAAAATGGTTCGTTTAAATCATTCGCTCGACTTGTTGCGCACCAAACAATATAATATTACAGAGGTAAGCGAGCTTTGTGGTTTTGCCAGTGTGGGGTATTTCAGCACCGTATTCAGGAAACATTTTGGCAAATCGCCCACGCAAATGATGGGATAAGGATTTTAGTGCCTGGTTTTTTGTAAGTTTTTCTACTCAAATCTGTTCAGTGGACCGATTGTGCATGATGTTTTTCACTGGTGTAAAAGCATAATTACCTTGTTGATTGGTATAATTAAAACTGGCTTCACCATATTTTTGCCACTCATAAATATGCATTTACCCCGAAGTAAAATGGGCTTTGCAATACAATTTGTGTAGCTAAAGTCTCCAAAAATAAAATACCTTGTTTTTAAGGTTTTTCATGGGAAGACAAGACTGATTATCTTAATCCAGCTCCGGCTTCTAATTTTCCAATATTTATATTCAATATATCCAAATTGTAACAATTGGTACAAAGTTTATGTCTGATTCAAAAGATATTTACCGCATAAAAGATTGTCAACCAATTGCTATGTTAAAACAACTACTTCCGCCTAAAAAATGGCAACTTCCTGTAATTTTCGTATTAAGCATATTTGCAGGTCTGGTTTTGTTTCTTCTTTATGTTTCTAAAGCACATTCATATCTGAGCGACCGACCTGAGACCTGCACCAACTGCCATATTATGGCACCGCAATACGCTACCTGGACGCACAGTTCTCATCGTGAGGTTGCCCATTGCAACGACTGCCATGTTCCGCATAACAACGTCTTCAATAAATATTATTTTAAAGCAAAAGATGGTTTGCGCCACGCTACAATTTTCACCTTGCGAAAAGAGCCACAGGTAATTTATATTCACGAGGAAGGTGCTGAAGTAGTACAAAATAATTGTATACGATGTCATCAGAAACTGCTGGAAGATCCCAAACTGGTAGGAAATATTGAGGCTCACAAAGCACATCGCGAAGACCGGCGTTGTGTTGAATGTCATCGCGAAGTACCTCACGGTCGTGTAAATAGTATTTCGAGTGTGCCTAATGCGCGGGTACCACTGCCCGAGAGTCCCGTTCCGAACTGGATAAAACAATACATAAAAAATAATTAAAACAGAATCATGAGTGCAAAACAAAAACTAACCGAGAATCGCCCGTGGTTGGCGTGGATATTCTTTTTAGCAACTGTTGTTGTGGTTTTCTTTCTTGGCCTGCTGGCTTCGTCAATTGTTGAAAGAAGAGCAGAAGCTGCTTACGTTAATGTTCCAAAAGTTGAAATTGGTAAGTTCGAACCACGAAACGAAGTGTGGGGACAGAATTATCCCCGCGAATTTCAATCTTATTACGGAACGGCTGATACCAGCTTTCAGAGTAAATACAATGGCAATACCATGATCGACATGCTTGAAGTAGACCCAAGGCTTGTTGTTTTATGGGCAGGTTATGGCTTCTCAAAAGATTATAATCAGGGTCGAGGCCATTATTATGCAATAACCGATATTCAAAATACATTACGCACCGGTGCACCCAAAAAACCAACTGACGGGCCTATGCCGGCAACCTGTATGACGTGTAAAAGCCCCGATGTACCGCGGCTGATGAATGAAAAGGGTGTGGCTGCGTTCTACACCGGAGCCTGGGCCGAATTAGGTGCAGAGGTGGTAAATCCGATCGGTTGCGCCGATTGTCACGACAATGAAACGATGAACCTTACCATTACACGCCCGGCATTGGTTGAGGCTTTTGAGCGTATGGGAAAAGATGTTACAAAAGCCAGCCACCAGGAAATGCGCAGTTTGGTTTGTGCTCAGTGCCATGTTGAATATTATTTCAACAAGAAAAAAGTGGATGGTGCGCAGTACCTTACTTTTCCATGGGATAACGGATTTAGTGTTGAAGCCATGGAAGAATACTACGACAATATGGAATTTAGTGACTGGACACATTCCATGAGCAAAGCACCAATGCTGAAAGCACAACATCCGGGTTATGAAATTTATATGACCGGAATACATGCGCAGCGCGGCGTATCTTGTGCCGATTGCCACATGCCATATAAGAGCGAGGGAGGCCAGAAATTTACCGACCATCATATGCAGTCGCCGCTAAACAATATCGCCAACTCGTGCCAGGTTTGCCACCGCGAAGAGGCAGGAACTTTGCTGGCTAATGTTTATGAACGCCAGGATAAAATTATCGAAAACCGTGACAAGCTGGAAGAATTGTTGGTTCGTGCCCATGTTGAGGCCAAAAAAGCCTGGGATTTGGGTGCCGACGAAACTCAGATGAAAAATATCCTGATGGGAATACGACATGCACAGTGGCGCTGGGATTATGCTGCTGCCAGTCATGGAGGATCGTTCCATTCGCCTGTTGAAGTGGGGCGTGTAATTTCAACCGGAATTACCATTGCCCAGGATACACGCATTGAGTTGGCACGTTTACTGGCCGATCTTGGATTTAACAAGGCTATTCCATATCCCGATATTGCAAGCAAAGCAAAAGCACAGGAGTTTATCGGCCTGGATATGGAAAAACTGAACGAAGAGAAGCAGGATTTCCTGAAAACCATCGTGCCAAAATGGATGGAAGAAGCGGAAGAACGTGAGAAAACTTACGATGCCGTTGTAAAGCTGCAGGAATAATAAAAGCTAAACCCGAAGATTATGAAGAATTCCGGAATTACCGTTTTGGTACTGGTGATTATGTGTGTTTCTTTTGCTGCAAAAGCACAGTTTTCACTAACAGGAGAATACCGGCCACGAACCGAATTAAGCCGTGGTTATAAGTCGCTTGCCATTGAAGACCAAAAAGCATCGTTGATCACTTCGCAACGTACACGGCTAAATGCCATGTTCAAAAACGAATACATTATTACCAGCCTTGTATTGCAAGATGTAAGGCAATGGGGGAGTCAGCCGCAATTGGTGGGGAACGAAGATTATGCGCTTTCGGTACACGAGGCATGGGCCGAGGTGTTATTTTCGCCACAGTTCTCGTTAAAAGCCGGACGGCAGGAAGTGGTTTACGACGACCATCGTATTTTCGGAAACGTGGGTTGGGCGCAACAGGCACGCTCGCACGATATGGCCATTTTTAAATACGAAGACGATATTAAACTACATTTTGGTGTTGCGCATAACGAAAACAACGATATTACCAATAACATTTACAATGGTCCCGATGCTTACAAAGATCTTCAGTTCATATGGTTTAATAAAAGCTGGGAGAACAGTGCACTGAGTTTGATGCTTTTGAATAATGGTGTTCCGTATATGCAGGCAGATGAACAGAAAAACCGATACGGCCAGACCATTGGAGGAAGATATACCACGCTTGTTGAAGAGGTAAAGCTGGCCGGAAATCTTTATTGGCAAACCGGGAAACACGTTTCGGATACTAAGATCAGTGCGTTGAACGTATTGTTTGAAGCGGCGTATAAAAACTTTGTTGCAGGATATGAACGTCTTTCAGGAACCGATTACAACGAAACGGAGAAATATAAATCGTTTGCGCCACTTTATGGCACCAACCACAAATTCAATGGTTTTATGGATTATTTTTATGTTGGCAGCCATATCGGTTCGGTGGGATTAAACGATATTTATTTGAAATACAAGTACACGAAAGATCAATTTGTGTTTGATGCGCATCTGCATTATTTTGGAGCTGCAGCGGAAGTTGCTCCCGACGCTTCCAGCTATTTGGGTACCGAGCTTGATCTATCCGGTAAATGGATTGTAAATCCGTTCACCTCAATTACGCTTGGATATTCAACGATGTTTGCAGGCGATTCGATGGAAATTCTGAAAGGTGGCGATAGTTCTGTTGGGCAGCACTGGGCTTACCTGATGTTATCCGTTACACCATCGTTTATAAAATAGCTTAGCGAGAATAGAAGAGTATTTATTCTATGATGTGATAAAGTACAATAAAGCATTAACGGTTTGTACGTTAGTGCTTTATTGTTTTTTGCAACTGATCTGTTAGATTGTGGAGTGAGGGGAGTCGAATAATGTTGGTATTGGGCATTAAATCAGATGTTTATGAAAGGGGCGACTTGAGTGTTAACCGAATCGTTCACCAACGTTGTTTTTACGTTTATTTTGGTATTAATTACTGTGTTTTGAATATTTCATTATACCTTATTTCAATCTGATTAATTTCGGTTTCGGATAAAGCTTCAAATTCTTTTTCTCTGGCTCGTTTAGATAGTTCTCCGTTGTTCTGTTCTAAGAACCGAACCAATATTGCTACCATTTTATCAGGCATTTCAAATTCATCATCTACAAAACGTTTGAATTCATCGTAATGCCCAAGATAGGATACTTCCGAAGGTATAATATTTTCAATGGTATCGATTACGCAATCGTAAAGAAATTCTGCTTGAGGAGTTATATCGAAATAACGGTAAAAGTCAATT
>NZ_JBFHGM010000199.1:0-9595 GCF_041583095.1 Draconibacterium sp. | reverse complement strand
TGTACGAATACAGCTACTCGTTGCTGGTAGACAACCCTGCACAAACCGATGACCGGGAAATTTTGTTGCGCTATATCGAAAAAATGGAGGAAGTGATAAAATCGAATCCGGAGTATTATCTTTGGAGCCACAAACGATGGAAGCACAAACGCCCGGAGGGCACAGCTTTAATTCAATAGTTTTTTTAGTATGGTTGACGAGAGCTTACGCAAAAAAGATAAACGCTATTACGAAGGTTTTTTTAAACGCCTGTTAAACGGTGGTGTAGTGCTGCTGTTAAAATTTATTTCGGTGCTGCCATTTTGGGTCATTTACGGCATTGCCGATTTTTTCTACCTGGTGGTTCGGTATGTTGTCGGCTACCGGAAAAAGGTGATTCTTGATAATCTTCGCCATTCGTTTCCGGAGAAAAGCGAGGAGGAGATTCGTAAAATTATGCACCGCTATTACCGTCATTTTTGCGATTTTTCGCTTGAAACGATTAAGCTGCACAGCATGAGCGAAAAGCAGATGGATAAACGCCTGAAAGTTACAGGTCTGGAAGAGGCACAACAATATGCCCGGGAAGGACGAAGTATTATGCTGCTCGGATTTCATTACAATAACTGGGAGTGGTGCAGCTCTATTCAAACCAAATCGGCGCATAAACTGCTGATGATTGTGAACCCGATTCGGGGAAATATGGCTTTTGAAAAATACATTGAACACTCGCGAAGTAAGTGGGGGGGCGAATCGGTGCCGGTACACAAATCGGCACGTGCAGCCATTGAGCATGTGCGACGTGGCGAACCGGCCGTTTTATGGTTGGCGGCCGATCAAACTCCAGCAGCCAATTCGCCGTTCTGGACCGTGTTCTTAAACCGGGAAGCACCGTTTTTTACCGGCCCCGAAAAGATTGCCATTAAAACCAATCAGCCTATATTTTTCCTGCATCTGAAAAAGCTAAAGCGCGGCCATTACGAAGCTCATTTTACACAGCTTATCGAAGACCCATCGAAAGTAGAATCGAAAGATATTTTGCTGACCTATATCCGGAAAATGGAAGAAGTGATACGCGAAACACCCGAGTATTATTTATGGTCGCACCGCCGGTGGAAACATACACGCCCCGAAGGAATTGAACTGACCGTGTAGCGTTGCGGTATATTTGAAATGAAAAAATCCGGCAAATGAAAGCGGTACAATTATTCAGCATTGTTGTTCTTGTTTTTTGTATGGCCTGTACTTCGGAGGTTAAAAATTACGAACCGGGCATGTCTGATAAACCATCCAGTGCTTTGGTTTTCGACAAAACAAAGTGGCAAATCAAGGAGGGGCGGAAATATCCTTTTCGCGATAAAATGGTTAACGATGTGGTTTACAACGACACCATCCGAGCGCTTCAGAAACCACAAATTATTGATTTGCTTGGCGAGCCCGACCGGAGCAACGACAACTACATTTATTATCTGCTTAAACAGGAGCGGCTGCTTTTCTGGCGCTGCACAGCAAATTTATGGTGATAAAGTTTAAGGACGATTCAACGGTTGAGTGGATCAGGATTCATCAGTAGAATCTAAAAAGAATCCAGCGGATTATCATATTTATAGCAAAATTCAAATTCACATGATAGGTACGACTCCGGCCGGAGTCGAATCTTTTTTCATTAGAAGCATACATTAAATATTTGATGCCTCCGGCATAACAAAAGACAACTACCCCTTGTTAAAAACGAGGCTTTTCCAAATGAAAATCCAACCCCGACGGGGTTGGATTTTTACAGGTATATTCTCATCATTTTAATCAAACTCCGATGGAGTTTTCTTTCGGCTATTTAAAAATCCGGTACGGGTTATCGTCAACAGCTCCCCTTTCTTCGTAACGAGAGGCAGGAGAACCCGGAGAATTATCTATTTTCTTAAATATAGAATCTAAATTTAAACAGCTGTTCAATAAATATCAGGTAATATTGAAAATGGAAATTGGGTTTATAGTAGCCAGAGTTCGGCTATAAAATAACAAAACATAATAAATCGATATAACCAACTTAACTTTATGAAAAAACTTTCATTTTTATCATTCATTTTGCTGCTACTGGCGGCATGTAGTCCTGAACCAAACCAGGATATGGTACTCAACGATCTTGAGTATTTCGAAACACAAGGCGTAAATGTATTGGTGTACAGTAACCTTTTTACCGGGGGCTTTAACGACGAAAAAAACGCCGGAATTGAATTGATCCACCACGGAGTAAGAACCGCACAAGGTGGGGCCGTGCGACTTTCGCATACCCCGGAGCAGTGGGATCTGGTGCCTGAAATACCAACCCGAACAGTTGACAGTGTAAGCAACAGTATTTCGGCAACCTTACGGTATGAGGATTACGATTTCGACTCGCGTGTGGTTGTTACAGCCAAAGGCAAAGGTGTTGAGATATCCGTTTTTCTCGACGAACCACTTCCTGAATCAGTAGAAGGGAGCGCCGGGTTTAACCTCGAGTTTTTGCCTTCGCAATACTGGGGCAAAACCTATTTAATGGATGGGCGTATTAACCGCTTTTCGCGCTACGTGGCAAGTAATACCATTACAAGACCCAACAGCGAAAAACCCAAACAATATAAAGGTTACGTAACTTCCGACGACAGGGGAACCGGCAAATTTATCGATCCGCTTCCTCTCGAAACCGGACGTTCAATGCTTCTTGCTCCCGATGACCCCGAACGTATGGTGAAAATCACTTCTGCCGATGCCGACATTATGCTTTTCGATGGCCGCGTGCTGGCGCAAAACGGGTGGTATGTAGTTCGCAGTTTGCTTCCTGCCGGGAAAACCGGCAAAGTTTTAAGCTGGACAGTTGAACCCAACGCTATTCCAGGCTGGGTAAGAGAACCCAACATTGGTTTCTCGCAGGTGGGCTACCTGCCTTCGCAACAAAAAGTTTCGGTTATTGAACTCGACAAAAAAGATAAACCGCTTGCAAAAGCATCTATTTATAAAGTAGGCGAAGATGGTACGGCAACCGAAGTATTCAGTGGTAAAATCGAATCGTGGGGCGACTATTACAAATATCACTATGTGAAATTCGATTTCTCTTCTGTTGAAACACCCGGTATTTACTACATTCAGTATGGCGATTGTAAAACCAATAACTTTATTATAGAAGACAACGTTTACGATTGGATTACCGATGCCACCAGCGATGTTTGGATACCAATTCATATGAACCACATGTATGTGAACGAAGCGTACAGGGTTTGGCACGGCGAACCTTTTAAAGAAGGTTATTTGCAGGCTCCGCCAAATACTGATCACTTCGATTTGCATAGCCAGGGGCCAACAACCGATACCAAATACAAAGCGCTGGAAACCATTCCGGGATTAAACGTTGGTGGTTTTTTCGATGCCGGTGATTTTGATATAGAAACCGGATCGAACATTTCTGTTGTGCAGAATTTCGTTCAAACCTGGGAGTATTTCAAACCCTTGCGCGATCAGACTTTTGTTGATGAGGAGCAGCGCTATGTCGATCTTCATCGTCCGGACGGAACACCCGATATTTTGCAGTATATCGAGCACGGAACAATGAACCTTGTGGCCCAGGCTGAAATTATCGGTCATATGGCACAAACGCTTTCCAACTCTGTTCTCGATAATTATCATCACCTTGGCGATGCCGCTTCGATAACCGACGGCCTTCCGTATAATCCAAATCTGGGGCCGTACGAAGTAGCCCGCGATGGCAAATCAAGCGGTGTAAAAGATGATATGTGGGCGTTTACAAGCCGTAATCCCAGCCTCGATCTCAGGGCAGCTGCTATGTTTGCCGCAACAAGCCGTGCTTTGAAAGGCTATAACGACGATCTTTCGGAAAGGGCGTTGATACAGTCGAAAAGACTGCTGAAAGAGTCTACTGAATTACTTGCCAATGTGCCTGAGGACAACCGCAGATGGGGAAGAGGTGCAGACATGGGCACCAATCTGCAACTGTACATTTCAACCGGCGAGCAGCAGTACAGCGATAAGTTTCAGGAATCGCTGTGGCCGGCACTCGACCGGTTCGTAAGTTTCAGCATTTTAACAGCTTTACATGCCATACCTCACATGGACGAAGCGTACAAAGAAAAGCTACGGCCATATGTGGTGAAATACAAAGAATATATCGAAGAGCTTGAAAAGGATAATCCGTACGGCGTGCCGATCGGACTACGGAACTGGGCAGGCAATGGCGGTGTGGTTAACTTTGGAACTACCATTTGTTTTGCCAGCCAGTATTACCCTGATATTATCGACGCAAGCCACGCATTTAAGGCAACCAACTGGCTGTTTGGATGCCATCCGTATCACAACTATTCGTTTGTGGCAGCGGTGGGCGCCGCTCGTCCCAAAGCAGTGTTTTATGGTAACAACAGGGCCGATTTCTCGTTTATTCCGGGAAATGTTGCTCCCGGCGTATTGTTCAGGCAACCCGACCATTTTGAAAATTACGACGACTGGCCGTTTTTATGGGGTCAAAACGAAGGTACCATCGGAGGAAATACCAGCTACCTGATTTTTGGATCAGCGTTTAAAAATCTGGTAAAATAATTATAGCAGGTGTCGGTTGTTAATCGGCACCTTTTTTTTATCTTATTTTCAGGAATTGATCTTTAAAAGCTATTTTTAAACCAAAGAAACCAACTACCTGGAATTACAATGGAAACAAGCTGTTCCAAAAACTGCTCCTCAAAATGTTTTATATTCCTTGTTTGTATTGTCCCGATAATGAGTTTCTTGACAGACTTACGGTGTGGCAAAGTAAATAACATCAAAGACAATCGATAATGGAAAGAAGAAAATTTGTGCAATTAACAGGTTTAGGATTAACGTTTTCAATGGCTCCATCGCTTTTCAATTCATGTAAAATGAATGATGTGCCGGCCTATTTAAAAAACCACTCCGGGTTGTATGCAACAAACCCACTTGAAGCTGCCAGACAGTGGTTTATTGACGCAAAATTTGGTTTATTCTTACATTATGGACTTTACAGCCTGCCCGGACGGGGCGAATGGGTTCAGTACCGGGAAAACATTCATTTAGGTGAATATGAAAAATTGAAAGAAAAATTTACAGCCGAAAAATTTGATGCCGATTTTATTGCCAATCTGGCCGTAGAAGCCGAAATGAAGTATGTGAACATAACCACCCGCCATCATGACAGTTTCTGTCTTTTCAATACAAAAACAACTGACTTTAATAGTGTTCAATCAGCTGCAAAACGTGATTTGGTTGAAGAACTTGCAGTAGCCTGCGAAAAAAGAGGATTAGGATTGTGCCTGTATTATTCTCACGGAAGAGATTGGCGTCATCCGCATGCTCCAAATAACGACAGGTGGGGTGGTAGTGCACGACCAAAATATGATAAGGAAGAACCTTATTATGCATATGGTGAAAACCACGATTTGAATAAATATATCGACTATATGCACGAGCAACTGACCGAATTGCTTACTCAATACGGCCCCATTGCCAGTATATGGCTC
Organism: Draconibacterium sp.; assembly: GCF_041583095.1. Taxonomy (NCBI): domain Bacteria; kingdom Pseudomonadati; phylum Bacteroidota; class Bacteroidia; order Marinilabiliales; family Prolixibacteraceae; genus Draconibacterium; species Draconibacterium sp. The sequence continues at coordinate 4,097 of NZ_JBFHGM010000199.1, read as the reverse complement.
GACGGATACGGAACTCCCGTAAGCGGGCCAATTGAAAAATTCAGAATACCTGAAACTTATAAATTAATCAGGAAACTTCAACCTCAGTCGCTGATATCGGCAAAGTGGGGATATACCGGAAACGAAGATTATTATGCACCGGAATATCATTGGCTGGAAAATAATGCCGATAAAACCAGGCAAATGGTACGATCAGGAAAGCCAATTGAAATTTGCACTAATATTGCCGGTTGGGGCTATACAAAAGAAATGGACGGAAAACATCGTGGTGCTGATTCTATCATCGAAAATCTAAAATATGCCGCTAAATTTAATGCAAACTTGCTGTTGAATACCGCCCCGCTACCTGATGGATCGATTGATAAACAAGATATTCACTCGCTTAAACAAACCGGGCAAACAATCCGAAAAGATGGATGGCCCGTTTGAGTAATGAGATCCAAATCCTAAACGAATACAACAATGAAAAACTGTCCAAATTGCAACGCAGAGATCGAAGATAATTTTGAATTATGCTGGAATTGTAATTATAGCCTAACGGAGCAGAAAATAATCGACATAAAAGATTTAAACGAGGATAAAAAACAAATTGACTGCTTAAGGTGCAATGTTTCAATGTTATATAGCGGTGAATACAAATTCCATGAGGGGCCGAAAATTGGAATTTTGGGAAATATATTTGAGGCTTTTGTTAATCGCGAGTCATTTGACTTATATATGTGCCCCAAATGCGGCAAGGTGGAATTCTTCGCTCCCCTACAAAATAGTGAACATAAATTTGAGTAACCGCCCTTCGAAATTGCTTGCTCCAAATAGGCAAAATGCTGAAAAATGACCATTTTATAATCAAAAATCGGTAAAAATCTGATTAGGAGTGTAGTCTGAATTGAAAAAAAATTATATTTGCTTTTAGGACGCAATACAATATTTTAAAAAAAGTTTAAAAAGAACAGGGCTTTTACACTTGTCTCTGAATTTTTTCAGTATGCTGATAGATGTGGTAAAAGTCTCTTCAAGTTGCAGTCTGTGTATTTTATTGTTTAACTAAAATCAATGTATTATGAAACGAATTTTAGTAGCAGAAGACAACAGATTAATCCTTGAGACAGTGGCGCATAGTTTATCCAGAGAGGGTTACGAGATTATAAAAGCCGAGGATGGAAAAGACTGCTTAACAAAGCTCGAAGGTAATGAAGTGGATATGCTGATTACCGATCTGTACATGCCAAATTTAAATGGACTCGAAGTAATTTCGAAATTGCATGAGTTTTACAAAAAGTTAATACCGGTAATGGTGCTTTCGGCGGCAGGAGCTGAAGAAAGTGTGATGAAAGCTTTTGATCTTGGTGCTGATGATTACATGGTAAAACCTTTTAGCCTGATTGAACTAAATATGAGGGTAAAAAGACTATTATCTGTAAGGAAATAGTATATTTAGTTTCAATTAGAAACTTGTAATCAATGCGACATCTCAGCTATGCGGTTAATAAATTGATCGTAATTAGTTTTGTTTTTGTATGTTTATTCATAGTGCCTCATGCCGTTCAGGCGAAGCACTTATTATTTGTTCAAGTAGGAATTTCAATTCAACAAACCGATACCTTTGAAAATTCTGAGACTGAAAATGACATTATTGCCATTACCCGGGAAGCAACAGAAGAAAATCCTGAATTAAATTCTGAAACTACCTCCCCAACTAAAAAAACAGCTGATCCTTCAAAAAAACATTCGGTAATCAATGTCTTTATTTCTGATGAAAAAATCGGGCTGGTAAAAAATAACCTGAACGAGTACGGCGAAAGACATTTACCACGAAAAATCAGAACGGTTTACCTCGATATAATTGAAAAAGTTTTTGATTATTCCATACTGCTGCTTTTGGCTGCACTGATTTTATTCTTTATCGCAAACATTGCATTTGTGCTGTTAACTTTAAACTTTACCGTAAAAAGAAAGAACCAAAAAGAAAGGTTCGAACGGATATATGGTAAAATGTACGAAGAAGTGATTATGGATTACATTTTCAGAAACATCGACTGGGAAAAAGCACTGATTAAACTCAAAAAAATTAAAAACAAAGCCAACCGCAGAATTCTTATCTCGGTGCTTATGAATTACAAAGCCAACTTTAAAGGCGAGCTCGAAAGTTTTATTCCTGAGATCTATTTGAAATTAAACCTCCAGCAAGATTCACTTAAACTGGCTAAATCACGATACAGTCATAAAAAGGTTAAGGGAATAATGGAGCTTACACACCTTTATCCGCAGGGGGCAAAAGGATTGATTAAAACCCTGATTAACGACACTAACGATTACGTACGCACAGAAGCACAAATTGCATATGTTACTTTAAACGCCGATAGACCGTTTAGTTTTTTCGATAATCTGAAACAACCCTTTGCCAAATGGGCGCAATTGTCGGTGTTCTACCTCATACGCCTAAACCAGATACCGGTGCCCGCTTTTGCCCGCTACCTGTCTTTTAAACATTACAATATCCGGAATTTCAGCTTGAAAATGATTACTTTTTTTCAGCAACTTGAAGATGTTTCGGAAGTGATTAAAATGGTGGAGAGCGACATGGAAGAGACGCGATTTCTGGCCTACAAAGCCATTAACGACCTGCGCTTGTACGACAGCCGAGAGTTGATAAAAAAGAAATTTGATGGCGAAACAAACCGAAATAAACTCGAAATTCTGAAGGCATTTAAAAATATTGGCGATACCGATGATTTTGCTTTTCTTGAGGGGGTAATGAAAACCGGTTCAACATTGTTAAAGCTTGAGGCATGCCGCTCGGTGTATTACATGGGGCAAGAGAGCAGAGAAAAAATTACTCAGCAATCAAAAGAAGAAATACCGGAACTTGAACTTTTATTGGCTCACGTAAAGGATCCGCGAAATTAATTTATGGGAATTGTAAGAACAATAATAGAATCGTTATTTCTGATTTATACCATCGGTATTTTCAGTTTTTATTTTTGGCTTGCCATTGTTTCGGCTAGGGAATTGATACGAAATGTTCGCGAATCCAAAACAACTAATTTTGATGCGCTACTGTCTTCTCCCTTTGCGCCTAAAATTTCGCTGCTGGCACCCGCATACAACGAATCACTTACCATTGTCGACAACATAAAAGCACTGCTTGGGCTGTATTACCAGAATTTCGAGATAATTGTTATTAACGATGGTAGTAAGGATGATTCGCTGGAGAAAACAATTGCCGCGTTCGATCTCGAGAAAGTACCTTTTGCGATTGATTATCAGATTCAGTGCCAGGAGATTCTTGGTGTGTATAAATCGCGGGCAAAGGCCTACTCAAACCTCACCGTGGTTGATAAACGCAACGGCGGAAAAGCCGATGCGCTAAATGCCGGAATAAACATTGCCAAAGGCGATTATTTTATTTCAATTGATGTGGATTCCATTATCGATCCGCATGCCCTTAAAAAGCTGATAAAACCCTTCCTCGAAGCCAGCGATAAAAAAGTAATTGCGGCCGGTGGTGTAATTCAAATTGCCAATTCGTGTGTAATCGAAAACGGGCAGTTGGTGGAAGTAAATGTTCCCGACAAACTTATTCCCCGTTTCCAGGTCATCGAATACAGCCGTTCGTTTCTGATGGGCAGGCTGGCCTGGAGCCGCCTCGATGGTTTATTGCTGATATCGGGGGCACTCGGTCTTTTCGACAAGGAGGTGGTTATAAACTGCGGAGGCTACTACACCAAAACCGTTGGCGAAGATATGGAGCTGGTGGTACGCATGCGGAAGTACATGGCCAACCAGGGGATAAAATACAAAGTGGTGTATATTTCCGACCCCTTGTGCTGGACCGAAGCACCTTCAACACTAAAAGTACTCGGATCACAGCGAAACCGTTGGACACGCGGCACCATTGATACCATAATGCTGCACCGCGATATTTTTATGAATCCGAAGTTTGGTTTTATGGGTATGGTATCGCACCCCTATTGGGTGTTTTTCGAATGGCTGGCCCCGATTGTTGAATTTTTAGGCATATCTTATTTTATTACCATAGCCTTGCTTGGGCTGGCCGACTGGTCGTTTTTTTATGTAATGTTTGGTTTTATTTACTT